>JAAYMO010000081.1 GCA_012521375.1 Clostridiales bacterium | reverse complement strand
TTAAAGATCCTAGATATTCCTGAACCCATAGCTACAGCTACTATACCATAACGTTTGAACTCTTGAATAGACTTTTTTTCTTCCTCATTAATAAGTATCTCTTGATGCTGTTCCCTCATGTTATCTATTTTAATTTTAGATAATACACCTAACTTAAGGGCTTCTTCAATAACTATTCCCGGGTTATTAGTATGAACATGAACTTTAACTATATTCTCATCTCCAACTACCACTATAGAATCCCCTATTTCAGCTATTTTCATTCTAAAAGTATCCGAATCTATATCTTTACCTTTTATCAAAAATTCAGTACAATATCCAAAAACTATTTCATCTACATCATCATATACTGGTTTGGAAATATCAACTTTCTCTTCGTATCCATCTAATAATTGAACTACTTCCTCTGTAACAAGATACTGATACATGCCTTTAAGAATAAATAATAACCCCATACCTCCTGCATCTACTACACCAGCTTGCTTTAAAATAGATAACATTTCAGGAGTTTTATTTAATGTTTCATCGGCTTTATCTATAACTTTACCTAGAAAATCTACAACATCTGTTGTGTTTTTCACCGTCTTTATACCATATTCGGCGCTTTCTCTTATAACAGTCAATATAGTCCCCTCTGTGGGCTTCATCACTGCCTTATATGCGGTATTTGAACCTTCCAATAATGCATTAGCTAATGAAACAGAATCTATATTTTCTAGATTCTTCAAGCTTTTAGCGAAACCTCTGAATATTTGTGAGAGTATAACTCCTGAATTTCCTCTAGCTCCCATTAATGAACCATTGGCTGCTGAATCTGCTATGGAACTAACCTCCATTATATTGCATTTGTTTATTTCTTTTACTGCTGAACTCATAGTCAATGACATGTTTGTGCCTGTATCTCCATCCGGTACGGGAAAAACATTCAGTTGATTAACTAAGCTTTTATTATTTTCAAGATTATTTGCTCCTGATATTATCATATTCTTAAACTGTAAAGCATTTATTACTTTTTTGTGTATGTCTGACAAATTTAGAACCTCCTTAATAGAGCTATACTCTAACTCCTTGTACATTAATATTAACCTTTTTTACTTTTAAACCTGTTAAATTCTCTAAAGTATATTTTACTTTTCTGATAATGTTATCTGCTATAACAGATATCTTTGTTCCAAATTCAACAATGATATATAAATCTATTATTATTTCATCCCCATCAGAAGTTACTTTTACTCCTTTGCTGAGGTTCTCTCTTTTCAATAACTCAACTATTCCATCCTTGGCACTTTTTGAAGCCATTCCAACAATACCATAGCATTCAGTAGCAGCCAAACCTGCCAAGGATGCCAAAACATCATCGGATAAGTATATTTCACCAAAATCTGTTCTCATTCTACCTGGCATTATAATATCGCCTCCTGCTTTTTAAGTATATTTTATATTATATAATTATTTTCTTCAACAAATAATATGTAATATGATTTTTCATTATATAATATTCTTACAGAAAAGCTAATTTAATATTTTTCATTGTAAACAATATGAATCTATGTTATAAATTAAGTAACTTATAGCTTTTTAACTAAATATTTTATTCGTATTATTGCCTTTAGCCCAATATATGTGTTAAAATAATAATGTTTTATTTGAGAGTAATCAACCGAAGGAGGTGTATATATATGGCTAGGCATTGTGAAGTGTGCGGAAAGGGTATGATTTCAGGAAATAAGAAAAGTCATTCAAACAGACATAGTAGGAGAGTATGGCTACCTAATATTAAAACTGTTAGAGCTGTTGTAAATGGTGCTCCCAAAAGAATTCATGTATGTACTAGATGTATCAGATCTGGAAAAGTTGAAAGGGCATTATAAAGGCAAATATAAGCTTACTGAACCATACTTCTTTGGAAAATTGATTCAGTAAAATGACTTTAGAGAGGTTTCACTGGAAACCTTTCTTTAGTTTTTGTACAAGTATATTCCTGCACAAATCAATGCTATTGCTGATAGGAATATCCATCCCATAAGAGGCATAGTTACTGCTAACAAGATACCAAATCCGATAGAAAAAACCAAAAGACCTGCAACCTTTTTCTTTTTATAGCTCATAACTCTACCTCCTTTAACGAAAAAATGAAGTATATATTAGATAAAAAATTGAACCAATAAGTAAGAATATTAGAGTATACCAAGCCCAAGCAGGCAGTATTCTAACAATTATAACTGCTGCAAAAACTATGCACATGATACCTGCTAATCTCTTATAAGAATAGCCCATACATACTCCCCCAAATAAAAAACCTTTATACTTATATGATATATAATACTCGTATAAAGGTAATTTTGTTACTCAATCTTGCGATTTTATAACTAACAGATATCCTTTTTTTATTTTTATTTCTACTTTATCATCCTTAAATTCATTGCTTATGCCTAAGGTATCACCTATTTCAATTGTTTCATTCTCCAGATCATATTTTGCTCCACTGATACTTATGCCTTCCACCCGTTCTGATAGAGGAAACAACGAAAAATAATCTCCTAGATGTCCTTTTATAGAAATCTCATTATTTATTAAATAAATTTCATTTTGCTTATCTGCAATATAAATATTTATGTTATTATCAACTCCAAGTTTTAATAAAGAAATATTAGCTAAGGTGTGATCTACTCTACTGCCAGTGGCTCCCAGTAAAACTATCTCCTTAGAAAAATTCATGGCTCTTAGTACACATATATGACTATCTGTCTTATCTTTTTCTATAGGATGTCTTTCTATCTTTACACCTTTTCTTTTATAATACTCCGTATAGTCATTATTTGATGAATCAAAATCTCCTATTATTAAGTCTGGAATTATACTCATTTTATAAGCATGTCTTGTTCCTCCATCTGCACATATGACATAATCTGCTTTTTTTATTATCTGAATTCCATACTCATAATCTGTCAAATCTCCATTACATATTATTACTGTCTTCATTTATTTCCATCTGCCTTTTTCATAATCCTTATAGTTTCTTTTATATTATCTGAATTAAATATAGCAGTGCCTGAAACAATTATTTCTGCTCCGCATTTACATACCTTATCTATATTGTTTAACCCTATGCCTCCATCAACTTGAATTGGTATTGATTTACCATGGTCTCTTAAATATTCTTTAAGTCTAGTTATTTTATCAAAAATTGCAGGAATAAACGTCTGTCCGCCAAAACCAGGATTAACAGACATAACCAAAATCATATCCAAATCATCCAATATATAATCTAAAACGTTAATTGGTGTAGCAGGATTTAAAGCTACACTTGCCTTTACCCCTGCTTGTTTGATCATTTGTATAAGTCTGTGAGCATGCTTAGTAGCTTCTATGTGTACAGTTATAAGATTTGCTCCGGCATCTACAAAGTCCTTAATGTGTTTTTCAGGATTTTCTATCATCAAATGGACATCAAAAAACATGTCTGTAACTTTTCTCAAGCTTTTTACTACAGGTGCACCTATGGTTATATTTGGTACAAAGTGACCATCCATAACATCTATATGGAGCATATCAGCCCCCGCTTCTTCTACGATTTTAATATCTGATGCCAAATTAGCAAAATTCGCCGATAATATGGATGGGGCTATCTTTATCAATTCAATACCTCCTATGTTTCATTAAATCACATAATATTTTTATATAATACTCATACCTTATAGGATTTATATTTCCTTCTTCCAAAGCTAACTTGACTCTACAATCCGGTTCTTTATAATGTCTGCAAGATGGATATCTGCAATTCAGATAATCATGAAATTCTGGAAATAGGTATTGTAGCTCTTCCTCTTCAATATCCATTAAATCAAAAGAGGTAAAGCCAGGAGTGTCCACTACCATACCTCCAGAATTCAGTTTTAATAGTTCGGCATGTCTTGTTGTATGGGTTCCCCTTTTTGTTTTATGGCTTATTTCTCCTGTTTTTAAATATAAGCCCGGATTGATAGCATTAAGTAACGAAGATTTGCCGACACCTGAAGGTCCTGCAAATACCGATACACTCCCTGTCAACTTTTCTTTTAATTCATCTATACCAATTTTATCCAATGCGCTGGTGCAAATATATTCATATGGTACACTTGAAAGCATTTTTATTATAGGCTCAGCTTCATTGTACTGATCTAAATCAATTTTATTTAGACATACAACAACCTTCAGACCAATATGTTCGTTATAAACTAAAAACTTCTGTAGCAGAGACATATCTATATCAGGCTTTTTAATAGCAAATACAATAACCACTTGATCAACATTTGCAACCATAGGTCTTTTCAGTTGATTTTTTCTTTCATGTATATTGATAATGTATCCTTGCTTCGTTTTTTTATTTATTTCAATATCTACAATATCTCCAACTAAAGGAACTATATTATCTTTTCTGAACTTGCCCCTAGCTCTACATTCATATATGTTTTGACCTGTATCAACATAATAGAAACCGCCTATACCTTTTACAATTGTGCCTGATACCATAATCATCCTCCACTAAAAATGGTAGATTGTACTATCATGAAAGCTGTTGTTTATATAGACCTCAAATAAAACCTCTCCTGTACCATTTACTTCTATTTTTAAAGGACTATCTGATGGTGAATGGTTGTTCTCATAAATCAAAGAACTTTTATCCCCTTCAATCTTGAATATGGTAACCTTCATAGTTTCAAGATTTTTAGGCAAATCTACACTTAAATATGTCTTTTTTGCAGGTTCTTCCTTAGGACCTTTGCTTATTACAAAGTTTACCACACTTTTTTTGCTCACTTCAGTACCTGCTTTAGGGCTTTGCCTTATAACGCTACCTGCTGGTATTTCATCACTATGTTCTTCACTGACATCGCCTAAAATCAAATCTAAAACTATAAGTTGATTCCTTACCTCATCCATAGTTGCTCCTGTAAAATCTGTCATGAAAAATTTCTCTGGTCCGCCACTTATGACATAATCAATTCTTGTGCCTTCATCAACAGTTAATCCATGGGCGATACTTTGTCTAATAACCACACCGCTTGGAAACTGGCTGTATTCTTGTGATACTTCCCCTTCTTCCAAACCATAACTTTCTAGTATTATATCAACTTCATCAAAATTTTTTCCTACAATATTTGGAACCTCAACTTTCTTAGGCCCTTTACTTATTATAACCCTCACTGGATTTGTAACTTTATTCTGGGTATCTGGTTTAGGATCCTGAATAACTACATGACCTTCTGGCACATCTTTATTAAACACTCTTTCTTCTGCTACATCCATAACAAGACCTACAGACTCCAGTTCTTTCCTAGCATCTTCCTCACTATAACCTATAATATTGGGCACTCTTACAACTTTAACATTAAAGATGCTATTTAAAAACATGTAACCTGCAAAAATCATTAAGGCAAGAAATGCACCTGAAAGTATTGCTATAACCGTTATTTTTTTGCTGCTGCCAGACTTCTTAGTTTTTTCTTCTGTTACCATTTTATTTTCTAACTCTTCTTTCACATCTGTATACTTAATAGGTTCCATTATTTTAGTATTTTCGTCCAATATTTTATTTTTCTTTACAAAATCTCCATTTGGCATTATTAATGACTGTTTCAAGTCAGCGATAATCTCTGTAACGCTACCGTATCTCTGATTGACATCCTTTTCCATCGCTTTCAATATAATATCTTCTAAGCTTTTAGGTATCTTGCTGTTTATACTTCTTGGCCTTTCAGGTTCTTCCTGTATATGTTTCAATGCAACCGATATAGGAGTCTCTCCTTCAAAAGGAATTCTTCCAGTTACAAGTTCATACATGACTACTCCTAAGGAATAGATATCTGACTTTTCATCAGTATAACCTCCCCTTGCTTGCTCCGGAGAGAAATAATGAACAGAACCAATAATATTTCCAGTATTAGTTATTGTTGTTGAAGAGACAGCCCTCGCAATTCCAAAATCTGTAACTTTAACAGTATTATCATCCTTTATCATAATGTTATGAGATTTAATATCTCTGTGAACTATGTGATTAGCATGGGCATGCTCTAGAGCTGAAGCAATCTGGAGAGAAATATTGGTTGCAAATTCTATACCCAAAGCTCCTTTAGATTTGATCAATTCCTTTAAAGTTTGGCCTTTTATATACTCCATTACTATATAATATATATCATCTTCCATTCCTACATCATATATGCCTACAATATTAGGATGGGATAGGCTAGCTGCAGCTTGAGATTCTCTCTTGAATTTTTTAACAAATTCTTCATCACCAGTGAATTCAGACCTTAATATTTTCACTGCAACATATCTATTTAATAATCGGCATTTAGCTTTATAAACAAGAGCCATGCCTCCTCCGCCTATTTTTTCAAGTATTTCATATCTTCCACCCAGTACTTTACCTATCATGAGCTTCACCCCCTAGCTGAACTTCAATAACAACCACTGTCACATTGTCGAGACCTCCATTGAGGTTAGCCTTATTTATCAGTTCATGACATATAGCTTTATATTCTTTAACAGATATTATGGTATCTAAAATTTCCTTGTCAGATAGCATATTAGACAAACCATCAGTACATATAAGTATAAAATCTCCATCATTTATAGTTATGTTTTTTACATCAACTTGTAAATCTTTTGAAGTTCCCAAGGCTCTTGTTATTAGATTTTTTTGAGGATGATGGATTGCTTCTTCCGGTTTTATTGTGCCATTCTTTATTAGCTCAGCTACATAGGAATGGTCTTCCGTTATTTTTGATATTCTCCTATCTTTTATTAGATACATTCTACTATCTCCTACATGTCCTATTACCAAATTATTTTTTATAATTAAAGCCAATGTTAAAGTTGTTCCCATACCAGATAAGGTTCTATTTTCTATGGAACGTTTATATACCTTTTCATTTGCAAATAAAAAAGCATCTGTTACCAATTTTTTATAATCCTCTATCTTATAATCATTGGATTTTTTCACAGCTTTCTCTACAAAATCTTTTACTTCTGAAACTGCCATCCTGCTTGCTATTTCGCCTGCATTATGTCCTCCCATTCCATCCGCTACTATACATAAGTAAGGTTTTCCATATTCATATTTATTTTGGTAGTAATAAGAGTCTTCATTTACTTTTCTTACTAAACCGATGTGAGAAACTCCATAGGCCCTCATCAAAACACCTCTATCTTTATCAAATAAATTATTATCATTATACACTCAAAAGTAATTATTTCGACATTCTATTTAAAATTCCTTTTTTCTTAAAAACCTATATTAAAGTATAATTTTACCTTAATACTAACTTAACCTAATATTTTCTTAACAACTCTTAATAAAGAGAAGCGAAAGCATTCTATGAACTACAGAATTGGTAAGCGGGTTCGGACTAAATCTTTACTCCTTTGGAGTTTAGATAAAGTAGACTTATATATTTTTTAAAAAATCAGTTATCCGATAGATAACTTTTCCTCAGTTGTCCACAAGCTCCTTGAATATCAGTTCCCAACTCTCTTCTCAAAGTTACAGGTAGTCCGCTTTCTCTTATTATTTTTATAAACTCATTAATATTGCTTAATTCTGATCTTTTATATTCTTTACCTTTAACAGGGTTTATAGGTATTAGATTAATATGACATAGTTTCTCTTTTAGTAGTTTAGATAGTGTTTTTGCATCCTCTTGACTGTCGTTTATGCCATCGATTAGGGCATATTCAAAGGTAATTCTCCTATTTGTATTTTCGATATAGTAATCACAAGCCTTCATTAATTCTTCAATATTATATTTTCGGTTTATTGGCATAAGCATGCTCCTAATCTCATCATTGGCACTGTGTAATGATACAGCTAAATTACATTGAAGATTTTCATCAGCAAAATCATATATGGCAGGAACTAATCCAGAGGTTGAAATTGTTATATGTCTCATGCCAATATTTATGCCATCTTTATGATTAACTATCTTAAGAAATTTAATCACTTCATTATAATTATCAAAAGGTTCACCAATGCCCATAATAACTATATTTGATATTTTTATTCCGCTTTCCCTTTCTACAGCCATAATTTCTTCGATCATTTCTCCAGCGCTAAGGTTTCTCACTAATCCCCCTTCTGTTGAAGCACAAAAACTACAATGCATTCTACATCCTACCTGACTAGAAATACAAATAGAATATCCATGCTTGTATTTCATCAACACACATTCTACAACATTATTATCTTCAAGTACAAGAAGGTATTTTATTGTACCATCCTTAGATTGTTGTTTATCTATTGCATGGGCTCTGCCTATATAATAATTTTCATTTAAATATTCAATTATATCTTTAGGTAAGTTTTTCATATCCTTAAATTTTTCTACATCCTTATAGATCCATTGAAATATTTGTCTTGCTCTATACTTCGGATATCCGTTATCTAGCATTAATCCTTCCAATTCTTCAAAGGTAAGATTTTTTATGTTTGATTTTACCATTATGCCCACTCCATCATTTCTTAATCATTCTCGCAATAAAAAATCCATCAGTTTTATGAATATTGGGATATAGTTCTATATATCCTTCCTTAGCATTTGGTGCATAAATGTTTTGAGGTAATAAGCCTTCTATACTATCCAAACAAAAATCTTCATTATCTCCAAGAAATCTTTTAACAATGTCAATATTTTCTTTCTTGTTTAAAGTGCACGTGCTATATACCAGTACTCCTCCTTTTTTTAAATAATGTGAACTGCTTCTTAGAATTGAATATTGTAAATTATGCAGCTCATCCATATCATTTGGTTTCTTTTTCCATCTAAGATCCGGCTTACGCCTTAGGAGTCCTAATCCACTACAAGGAGCATCCACCAATACGCCATCTGCCTTTCTTATATAGGATTCGTCTAAATTTCGTGCATCAAATAATTGAGTATCAACGATTTTTATTCCAAGCCGTTCACAAGCTTTATTAATCAATTCTAATTTATGTTTATATATATCTCTGGCAATAATTTTTCCCTCATTATTCATTAATTCTACCATATGAGCAGCTTTTCCTCCAGGAGCGCTACAAACATCCATTATCATCCATCCTGGCTTAGGATTCATTACCTTACTTACCAGCATAGAGCTTTCGTCCTGTACTGAAAAATAACCTTTTTTAAATATATCAATACCTTCTATGGAAGAAGTTCCCTTTATTATTAATGCCTCCTCATTGAATAGTCCATCATCACATTTAATATCATATGATTCAAGAATATCCATCACTTCTTGTTTATGTGTCTTTAATCTATTTACTCTTATTGTAAGAGGAGGAGGTTCATTATTGCTTTTTATCAATTCTTCGGTAAAATCTACCCCATAATGATCTAACAATATTTCCATCAACCATTTAGGATGTGAGTATTTTATTGAGAGATATTCTTCCAAATTCTCCTTATCAGGATATCCAATATTATCTTTGTTTCTTGATACATTCCTTAGCAAGCCGTTGACAAATTTACTGGAACCAATATTATCGTATTTTTTAGCTAGTTCAACACTTTCGTTGCAGACTGCAGAATCAGGTATCTTGTCAAGAAATAATATTTGATATATCCCGCTTCTAATAATATTTTTTACATTAGATTTAATTTTTTCTTCCTTTATTTTAGAGAACTGTTTTATTACCCAATCTATATAAATCAGATTTCTAAGCGTCCCATTTACTATCTCTGTAACCAATGCTTTATCAAGTTTTGTCAAATTTGATTTGTTCAATCTTCTCCTAAGTTCAATATTTGAATAGGCATCCTTATCGATAATATTATTTAATATCAGATAAGCCTCTTCCCTAGCCCAGTTCTTTCTCATATATACACTCCTTGCATAAAAGACTGATAGCGTATGCTATCAGTCTCTTCTCCCTCTTATTATTAATAGTCTCAATAACTGAAGTACAGCAGTAACAGTAGCAGCTACATAGGTAAGAGCTGCGGCAGAAAGAACTTTTTTCGCACCATAAATTTCTCCCCTGTCCACTAAACCATAATCCTCTAATGCAATTATTGCTCTTTTACTGGCATTATATTCAACTGGTAATGTAACAATTTGGAATAAAACTGCAGCACTGAAAAAATAAATGCCTAGAGTAAAAAGTTCCATCATATTAAGTAGCAATGCAATAAGTATCAGAAACCAAGCTGCCTGAGAACCAAAAGATGCAATAGGTGCAATTGCATTCCTCAACATAAGTGGTGCATAATTCTCACTGTGCTGGATTGCATGGCCACATTCATGAGCCGCAACTCCTGCTGATGCTAAAGAGTTCCCATTATAAACATTATAGGATAGTCTTAAAACTCTATTTCTTGGATCATAATGGTCTGTTAAGTTTCCTCTGACCATTTCAATAGGAACATTATTTAAGCCATTGGCATCTAATATCCTTCTTGCAACCTCATATCCTGTATAGCCATTGGTGTTTCTGACTCTTAGAAATTTATTAAAGGTTGTAGATATCTTTGTCTGTGCATAAAAAGCAAATATCATTGCTGGTATTAGCAATATAAATGTAGGATCATAATATCTGTAACCGTAGAACATATACAATCCTCCTTAACCTAAAATAGCATTTTTATTGATTTTATGTCCTCTCAAATATGCCTCTACATCCATTCTCTTTTGATTTTCGAATTGAATCTCCGTAACACGTAAAAAGCCTTTTCCACAACTTATAATAATATTATCCTTGTTAACTTCAGTAATCACACCATACTGATGATTCCTTTTCTCTTTATCTATTATATCTGCTTTAAAAATCTTGAACATTTTTTCTTCATAATAGGAAAAAGCACTGGGCCATGGATATGTGCCTCTTATTAAATTCTTTATCTTTCTACAATCCAAAGACCAATCTATTTTGCCTATATCTTTTGTTAGAATGGGAGCATAGGTGGCTTCTTCTTCATTTTGTTTTATTCTTATTATTTTCCCCATATTTATATTTTCCAATGTTTCTATTAGTGTTTCTGCTCCAAGCAAAGAAAGCCTATCATGAAGTTCTTGAGCATTTATTTCATCATCAATTTCTATTTGTTTTTTTAATATCATGTCTCCAGTATCCAATCCTTCATCCATATACATAGTAGTCACACCAGTTACTTTGTCTCCGTTTATAATGCTCCAATTTATAGGCGCTGCTCCCCTTAATTTAGGTAGCAAAGAAGCATGAACATTTATACAGCCTAAAGGAGGTAGGTCTAATATCTCCTTAGATAGTATCTGACCAAAAGCTACTACGACTATCACATCTGGTTCGAGGTCTTTTATTATCTTAATGAACTCGGGATCCTTTATTCTTTCTGGTTGATATACTTGAAGCCCCAAATCCAAAGCAGCTTTTTTTACAGGAGGATAAACCATTTTTTTCCCTCTACCCTTAGGTCTATCTGGTTGAACTACAACAGCGCATATGTCATATGACTTATTATAAAGTGCCTTTAAGCTAGGCACTGCAAAATCTGGCGTACCCATAAAAACTATTCTCATCTTAATCTCTTCCTTGTTCTTTTATTGTTATAGCTTTATCTGTGAATAATATACCATTTAAATGATCTATTTCATGGCATAAAGCTACAGCTAATAGGTCTTCTCCCACAATTTCAAAGGTTTCTCCCTTTCTATTTTGTGCCCTTGCAATAACTTTCTGAGGTCTTTTCACAACTCCAGATTTCCCTGGAATGCTTAAACAACCTTCTTCGCTCATCTGTTCTCCACTTTCATATACGATGATTGGATTTATCAATTCTATTAAACCTTCTCCTACATCAATAACAACTACTCTTCTTAAAACTCCAACTTGAGGTGCTGCTAATCCAACACCTTGAGCATCTCGCATAGTCTCTGCCATGTCTTCCAATAAAGTAATTATTCTTTCATCTATTTTTTCTACCTTTCTGGCAGTTTTTCTCAATATTTCATCTGTGTCCTTTCTTATGGTTCTAATGGCCATCATAACCCTCCTATATTTTACTTTAACATTACTATAGCATATTTAGAGGATTAATATCTACACTAATACTTACATCTTTAAGCTTTGATGTACTGTAATCATTATAATCTTTTAATATATCTATCAATCCCCTTTCTGTTTTGTTTTTTAGTATAAGCTGCCATCTATATCTGTTATTTATTTTTGACAATGGAGCTGGAGAAGGACCCCAAAGCTTCATATCAATGAATCTACTTTTTATTTTATTAATTATTCTTGCTGATTCTTTTGCTGCGTTTATAACTTTTTCTTCGTTATACCCACTAATTATTATTTGCCCTAGATGAGAAAATGGTGGATAATCCATTTCTTCTCTTAACTTTATTTCGTCTTTATAAAATCCTACATAATCATGGTTTTTGGCATAATATAAACTATAGTGTTCAGGAGAGTAGGATTGAATAATAACTTTTCCCGACTTTTCTCCTCTGCCTGCTCTTCCTGCTGATTGGGTTATCATTTGAAAAGTTCTTTCTGATGCTCTAAAATCTGGTAAGTTTAAATAGGTATCTGAGGTTATAATGCCTACCAATGTTACATCAGGAAAATCATGTCCCTTTCCAATCATTTGAGTTCCAATTAGAACATTTGCCTCTCTATTTCTAAACTTATCAAGGATTATCTTATGGGAATCCTTTTTAGTAGTTGTATCTGCATCCATTCTTAGGGTTTTAATACTCCGGAATCTATTTTCAAATTCTTTTTCTACTCTTTGAGTTCCAATACCAAAATATTTAATATGACTGCTTTTGCAACTAGGGCACTTTACAGGATTAGATCTGGAATAACCACAATAATGGCAAGACAGATAATTCCCTTTAGCATGATAAGTTAAGGAAATATTGCAGTTTGGACATTTAGCCACATAACCGCAGCTTCTACAGGAAACAAAAGTGGAGTAACCTCTTCTATTTAAAAATAGTATCAATTGATTATTATTGTTCAAAGTATTGTTTATTTCATCAGTAAGTTTATTACTGAAAATACTCTTATTTCCACTTTTCAATTCCTCTCTCATGTCAATTATTTCAATGTTAGGCATAGACCTGTTATTTACTCTGGAATTAATAGATACCAATCTCATATTATTAATATTATTTATAGCATAGTAATAATTTTCAATAGAAGGAGTAGCTGATCCTAGCAGCAAACTAGCTCCCTCTATTTGGCTTCTTTTTATAGCAATTTCTCTTGCATCATACTTAGGTCTAATTTCTGATTTATATGTACTTTCATGCTCCTCATCAATAATTATTATTCCAAGATTATTGAATGGTGCAAATACAGCCGATCTAGCTCCAACGACTACTCTTGCCTTGCCTTGAGAAATCCTTCTCCATTCATCATATTTTTCACCATCGGAAAGACCACTATGCAACACTGCCACTGTATCCCCAAATCTACTTACAAATCGCCTTATCATTTGAGGTGTTAATGCAATTTCAGGCACAAGTATGATTCCTTGTTTTCCCTTTCTTAATTCCTCTTCAATCAAATTAATATATATTTCAGTTTTTCCACTGCCTGTAACACCGTGAAGCAATACATATTGACCTTCGCTAAAATACCTTTTTATTTCTTTTATTGCCTTAGTTTGTTCATGGGTTAGTATTTTTCTTTCCTCTGCAGGTAATTTTTCTTGTACTAATCTATATACTTCTTTTTCCTCAATTCTTATATAGCCTTTTATTAACATGCTGTTAATAGTCTCTTGTGCTATACCATAATCCTTTTTCACCTTAGAAAGCTCAATACCAGGATCAGTTAAAACCAAATCAAGGAGAAGTTTTTGCTTTTTTGCATTAGCAGGAATTTTTACATTTATCGTATTTGCAGGATAAATGTATTTTTCATATTTTATACTTTCTTGTTTTTTTAGTTTTTGTAGTCTTTTCAATATATTAAGCTTTAAAAGCTTTCTAAGTGCTTTATCCAACGCATTATCGCTAAAGCTTTCTCTTAATTCTTCCCGGGAAACACTTCCGCCCTTTTCCTCAATAAAGTATACTATCTCTGTCATTATCTGAGGATAACCTTCCTTTAGTAATTCTGTAGGTTTTATATTATTATTTAACTCATAGTAATATGTATTTTTAATTCTAATATTTGACGGTAATATACTATGAATAGCTTCAATATAGTAACACAAGTATTTCTCTCTCATCCAAGCTACAAGCTTCAGCATATTGGGGGATAGAAATATATCATTACTAACTAGCTTCACTATAGTTTTTAACCTTTCTTTATCAAAATCAATGCTGTCCTTTATTCCTACTACATAACCTTCTACTTTTTTATTAGACCTTCCAAAAGGTACTATAACTCTACAACCAATTTTTATCTCCATATCTTCTGGTATTAGATAGCTATAAATCTTATCTGTTTCTTTACATTTATTATCTACAATTATTTGAGCAATTCTAACATCATCCATTACCTCTCCACCTCCCCCTTCCATGTTTATGAATTTTAAAAAAGCGCACTTAAGTACGCTTATAATTTAAGTATTCTATCTAATATTAAATCAGCTAAATCAAGTTTTGTCATCTTAGGTAAACTATCCACATTTCCTTTTCTGTCTATTATCTTAACCACATTGGTATCCGTACCAAAACCTGCTCCTTCAGTATATAAATCATTGGCAACTATGAAATCTAGATTCTTCTTTATGACTTTTTCTTTTGCATTTTCAATGAGATCTTGGGTTTCCATAGCAAAGCCAACTAAAATCTTATCTCCCTTTATCTTTCCTAACTCATATAATATATCTGGATTTTTTACTAATTCTATACTAAGTTTTTCATTGTCTTTCTTCATTTTTTGTTGATGAGATATTGCAGGAGCATAATCTGCAACTGCTGCACTCATTATCACAATATTTGCTTCATCATAATGCTCCATAATTCTTTTCTGCATATCTTTTGCTGAATTTACAGATATGAGCTGAACTCCTTCAGGTGCTTTCAGTATGGTTGGGCCTGATATAAGATACACTTTTGCTCCTCTTGCCATTGCTTTCTGTGCAATTGCATAACCCATTTTCCCGGTAGAATGATTGGATATATATCTAACTGGATCAATAGCCTCTCTTGTCGGACCAGCAGTGACAATAATTGTTTTCCCAGCAAAATCTTTTTTTCTATCCAACATGCTGTTAATATATGACTCAATAACATCAGGTTCTGCCATCTTACCTATTCCCATATCTCCACAGGCTAACCTGCCTTTACTGGGTTCTATAAATTTATAACCTAATGCTTTTAATCGTTCAATATTTGATTGTAATATTGGATTTTCATACATATTACAATTCATAGCAGGAGCAAACACTACAGGTGCTTTAGTGGCCATCACTGTAGTAGTTAGCATGTCATCAGCAATTCCATTAGCTATTTTTCCAATTATATTAGCAGTTGCAGGAGCAATAATGAATAAATCTGCTTTTTTGGCAAGGGAAATATGCTGTATTTCCCAGTATTTAGGTTCCTTAAACATATCAACAATTACTTGATTAGAAGATAAGGATTGAAAAGTAAGTGGATTAATAAATTTAGTAGCATTTTGAGTCATTATTACATCAACATTAGCCTCTGCTTTAACCAAGCGGCTAACTAAATCACATGCTTTATAAGCCGCAATTCCGCCAGTAACACCAAGGACTATATTTTTATTCTTTAGCATTTGCTTCACCTGATCTTTTATTTTGTTTACCGCTTACACACTTTAGCTTTCCTTCTGCAACTTCTTCCATGGCTATTGTAACAGGTTTTAGTGAATTGGTTTCCACTAAGCTTGATTGCCCATCTACAAGTTGCCGGGCTCTCTTAGCAACAGCAACAACTAGAGTATATTTACTATCAACTTTATCAAATAACTTATTCATCGTCGGACTTA
>JAAYMO010000080.1 GCA_012521375.1 Clostridiales bacterium | reverse complement strand
AAATTTAGGGTTTAATCCATAAAGTAACAATATGCAAGCTGAAATTTTAACTACATGTCTCGAAGCTATCTTTGTTGTGGCTATTATACCAATATTCTGTGTATAGCTTGTACAAGGTATACCACCCAGCGCCGTTGCTATGACGCAGCCAATTCCTTCTGCAGCTATACCTTTATTCATATGTTTAACTCTATAGACCTCTCCGCTTACCGCACAAGTTGCAGCATAGTCACCTATTGATTCAACCATAGATCCTAAATAACCAACAAGCGCACCGATGATAGCTCCACCTACAAATTTCCATCCGAAGCCCGGTCCACCATAGGGGAAGAATCCAGGAAATGCGATCCATGGTTTTGAAGCAACAAGTGCCCAATCAACTTCACCCATTATTCCTGCTAAACCTACTCCAACTATCCATATGGAGAAGAATATTGCACCTCTTGAAATGATTCCTCCGGCAATGTTTTTAGTAGAAAATTGAAGTATAAATATACAAAGTATTACTGCTGCAGCAAGTATGAAATTGGTTATGGAACCATCGCCTATCATCCATCCTACTGCTGTTCTGCCCAGTGAAAAACCTATGCTGATTACAACTATACCGGATACGATAACGGGAAAAACTTTTCTCAAAACCCCTAGAACTCTTGAAGCTCCAACTAGAAATTCGATTATACCTCCTAAGAATGCAGCTCCCCACATAGCAGCCATGCCATAAATTTGTGCAACAGATGCTAATGCGCCTGTAACTGTAGCTGAGGGACCTTGTACTATTGGAAGTTAATTGCCAAAGGTGGTCATAATCAGTGTGGCTATACCCATTGCGAAAAGCGATCTGCTGACCCATACCGCGCCTTCTTCCGCTGATAACCCACTAGCTGCTGCAACTACCAAAGGTAATACGAAAGGAGAAATATCAACTAATGTATGCTGCCATCCATATAGTAAGCCTTCCCACCATGTTTTTGGCTTATCTTCAATTCCTAAAATAGGTTTTACTATTCGAGGATTTTCTTCCCATACTGGTTGTTCCTGGGGATCTAAAACAGTATTTGTATTGAGTTCAGGATTTGACATTTATAAGCCTCCTTCGTTTATTCTTTTAAATATCTTCCACTTACCGGAAATTGGCTTTTAACATCTTTTAAAATTCCATCATATACTTTAACATTTCTATCTTCCAAATGGTTGAATATCATAGGCTTTCTGATGCCATAACTCATATATTTTAACGGATCCGGATCCAGTTTTGCGGATATTATGGTTTCCCCTGCTGTTGCCAAAGCCATTTGCTCGGCAATAGGACTTACTATCATACTGTTGCCAAAATAGTAATTTCCTGTAGCATCAGGCCCTGTTGCGTTTATTCCAGCTAAATACACATGATTATCATAAGCACGGGCTGCATTTGTAATCTTCCATATTTCAAAACTTCTTAAAAGTGCAGAAGGTCTTACGATTATTTCAGCACCCTTCATGGCCAATACACGGCTCAACTCGGGATAGTCACCGTCATAACAGATTATCATGCCGATTTTTGCAAAAGGTGTTTCATATACATCTGCAGTTTCTCCTGGCAGTGCCCATGCTCTTTCTGCAGGGTAAATATGGGTCTTGTTGTAAACTCCTACAACGTCACCGTTAGGACCGATTAGTATACTGGAGTTATATACATCTCCCCTCTTTTCACCTCTTGTGTATGTAGGAAATACAACATAAACTTTATTTTTTTGTGCAGCTTTACTAACATCTTCACTAATTGCGGGAACAGTATCCATCAAGTCCCATAATTCTTCCTTTGAAAGACCTGTTGAAAATCCTGTAGTGATAGTTTCAGGGAAAATAATAAGGTCTGGATTATATTCTTCAGCAGCTTTATTGAGCCACTTTACTACCTTTTCTATATTCTTTTTTACATTATTAGGTTCTATAGCAATCTGTACGCCAGCAATTACTGTTTCTTTCATACTTTACACACCTCAAGTTATTTTATATAATTAATAATTAGAGACAAATAGGGGCAGTTTCCCTAATACTGATTGTCGAATAAATTCTGGGTTAATATATTTATTTTAGTCTGGATACTTGGCAATCAGTTATATGGTCATCGGAAACTGTCCCCAGCAACTATTCAAAATTCAGCTATTTTTCTTAGTCTTCAACAAATGCTACAACTCTGCAGAATGCAGCTTCTCCGCCCTTAAAGTTCCATGGGAAGCATCCTATTGTAACTCTTCTGTTTTGAAGCTCAGGAGCACTAATCTGTCCGCCAAGGTTTTCTGCGTGGATACAGTCATGTTTGAACAATGCGTTGTGAGTTAATTGATAGTGATCTTCTGGGAATAATTTATCTACTACTTCTTTTCCGCCTAAATTCTTTTCAGCAAGAGCTCTTACTTTGTCACATTGTCCGAAAGTGCCCTTTCCTAAGAATCTTCCTATAGGTAGGTTCATTGGATGGTCAGTTGATACAGCGTCTACACACCATAATTTGATTTTCTTCTCAATTAGCCAATCTACCATATCAGGATGTGCGCCTGGATGTAAGTGGATATATCTTTCTTCATCGGGCTCAGAACCGAATGTAGCATATTTGTGCCATCCTGTATGAAGAACTAAAATGTCTCCTTCTTTTACTTCTACTCTTTTTTCTATCATTTCTGGAGTATATACTGCTAAATCAAACATTTCATCTGTTAAGTCAACTATAACGCCAGGTCCATATAGCCATTCTAATGGAATTTGGTCAATGGTCATTGCGTCAGTAATAAAGTGTCTTTGTGCATCCAAGTGTGTTCCAATGTGGTTTGATGTTGAAATGTACTGAGCATTTACACCATGTTCTGGTTTTCTCTTAAAGTACTTTACCTCAAATGGTGGATAATAAGGCCAAAACTGAACGTCAGCATTTAAAGGTTGTGATAAGTCATAAAGTTTCATAAAATATACCTCCATATCTTATAAAATTTTTTTAATAAAATTTTGTACAGTAATATTTTTATTAACTTTGTCATTTTTGTGACAATAATAAAATTCAATGCTCTATGGTCTAAAACCTTTGTTGCCGCTTAACAAATTGTTTGTGTTGTTTTTGTTAATACTTCCTTGTGCTATTTATTCAATCCCTTTTCTACCATGTATCTAGCAGCTTTCTTGAAGCATTCCATAGGAGCAGTTACTAATCCAGCCCCAACTTGGCCGACACCAGGATCTTTGTGAGCCATACCTGTATTGATCCTTGGCACAAGACCTGTTTCTAATACCTTAACAATATCTATACCTGTTGGTGTACCTCTAAAGTCAAGGGTAGGTATCTTGAAGTTTTTGTTTTCTGCTCCAGTGATTTCATACATTTCTAGTGTAAAGTTAACAGCATCTTTATAAGTTCCTCCAACAAAGGATACTATTGCTGGAGCACCAGCCATTGCAAATCCACCAATACCTGTAGTTTCTGTTATTGTACTGTCGCCAATGTCAGGATTTGCATCTTCTTGGGTGAAACCAGGGAAGAATAATCCTTTAGGTGTATTAGCAGGTGCTGTGAACCATTCATCACCAAGGCCGCTGACTCTTATGCCGAATTCAACACCATTTCTGGCCATAGCTGTAACTATTGTACTGCCAGGTATGTTGTGGGCTGCATCTGCAATAGCCTTACACATAGCCATTGTTATATTGATGCTAAAGTGCTCGTTTCCATTGATGAATTCGAATACTTTGGATATCTTTTCTTTGCTGGCACTAACTTTGCTCAAGTATTGGCCAATAACTTTGGCAAACATGGCAGTTGCAGCTCTGTTTCTATTGTGGCAGTCATCGCCCATTTGAAGAGCCTGAATAACCAATGCTTTCCAATCAATGCCTCCAGAAAGTTCTATGGCTTCCTTCAGAACTGGATACATTTCGTCTTCCATCCAATGTAGTCTTTCAATAACAGAATCTCCGAAAGCACCAAATCTCAAGCATTTTCCTAGGCCTTCATTCATATTTGTATATGCAAAATTGCCATATTTCTTGTTTTCCATTATGAAAACAGGCATCGAAGCTGACATCACACCTGCCATAGGGCAAACTGCTTGATGATGATGGTTTGGCTCAAATTCGATTTCGCCGCTGGCAGCTAGTTTTCTAGCTGATTCTTCATCTTTTGCTAAACCTTCATAGATAAGAGCTCCTATAACAGCTCCTTGCATAGGACCACACATTTTTTCCCAAGTAATTGGTGGGCCAGCGTGCAATATTAGATTTTTTTTCATACCGGGAACAACATCTATTGCTTTCCCAGCTCCTACTAAATATACTTCTGAGTCTTGCAAGCGTTTTAGCGCTTCTTCATTAGCTTGTCTTCTATCCATTTTGTTTATCCCTCCTATAATTTAACCGTATAATACGGGTTTTAACCTAATAATGCTGCCAATAGATCTGCAGCTTCGCTGTCTCCTCCAGCCGGAGGCCTCCAATCCATTTGAACTGCTTTGATGTCTTGAGACTTTAGGTCTTCGTAGAATTGTTCCAATCCAATGTTTAGGACTTTCAGTTCCTTGCCAAATATATCGTTGACTTTTTTCATCCAATTACCTCCCCACTATAGCTCATTTATTATCATGCCGGCCAGTTGAGATGCTTTTGCATTGGTATTAACCACGATAGCTCCTGCTTCTTCAAGTTTTGATTTTTGCTCAGTCCAGTTTTGGGGATCTTCATCTGTACCACAGACATAGCATATTATGGGTACATGTTTTCCTTTTTGCTCGAGTTTTTGTTTTGCTTGTTTAATTCTTTTTGCAAAAACGCCAGCCGGATCCTTATGAGTGCCGTATCCAATTACTACATCCATTATTATTACGGCTACATCATCTTTTTCGATTTCCTTCATAAATTCTTCTTCCCTAAGTGTTGTGTCTATCATAGGATGAGCTCTGCCCACTGTAAATTGATCATCACCATAATCTATGCAGCAATTTCCAACAGTTTTTGTTGCGTCTTCCAGCTTCATTTTATTATTCAGCGGTGTATTTGAATAAACATCACCGATATAGTCTCTTAATACCAGCATGCTTTCATAGCATAATGTACCGCCGCTGTATAAACCTCTTAGGTACTTTTGTTCAGGTTTAATAAGTTTAGCTTCTCTTTTTGCTATGGCCTTTATTTCTTCATCGGTTTCAATATTGAAACTTGATGAAAGGCTTGCTTCTGCAAGTTTGACAGCTTCTACTGCTGCCTCTTCCAGTGTTGTTGCACCTACTTTTCCTATGGCTTCAACTTTTTTCTTATCCCCACCTATAAAATTTATCACCACAGGTTTTTCCACTTTTTCTTTGATGTAGGATAGCATTTTATCCGATATTTCCTCTGCCGGTGGTTTTGATATAACTACTATTACTTTAGTGTCATCATCTTCATTTAGAGCTTCTATGCCCTGAAGCATGGTGATTCCACCGATTTCTACTGATAAATCCCTTCCCCCGGTGCCTATAGCCTGAGATATTCCTCCCCCTAACTTGTGAACCAGCACCATCACTTCTTGCATACCTGTGCCTGCTGCCCCAACTAATCCAATGTTTCCCTTTCTTATCTTATTTGCAAAACCTAAGGGTACATTATTGATCATTGCTGTACCGCAGTCAGGTCCCATAAGAAGCAAGCCATTATCCCTTGCATAGGTCTTCAGCTCAAGTTCTTCTTCTTTTGTAACATTATCGCTGAAAAGCAAAACATGCATGTCATTTTTGAGGGCTTTCATAGCCTCTCTTTTTGCATATTTTCCTGGCACTGAAATTATACAGAAATTAAGGCCTGGCATGATTTTCATAGCGGAATCGAAGGATTTGGGTCTGTATTCACTTTCATCGTCTCCGCTATCATGTTTATTTAACAAGCCATCTACCGCATCAAGGGCTTTGTCAATAGCTTCTTGAGATTCAGAGCTTATAGCTATGATCAGATCCTCTGGAGCTGCTGATTCTGATTCAGGTGTTAAAAGTCCGGTTCTTTTGAGAACCTCTTTATTGAGGTCGGTACCCATGAGAATTGCGGCTTCTTTTATACCTTCAAATTCAGACAGTTCTTTAGTGGCGATCATTAGCTTAACTGAATCATAATACTCGCCTTGCCTGATTACAGTTTTGATTAACATCTGTTTACCTCCTTGTTCATATGTCAAGTAGATTCATTGAATTAGTTAATTGTTTAACTTTGATTCATATAAAAAATTCAATTTTTGCGCCCTATTTCCTTTGGTATGTGGTTATGAACATTTGATACACAACTTGTTATTGTTTTATATATAAAAAAAAGGATAGCTAAAACGCTACCCAAACTTTTACCAATCAATTATTCATTTTTAATACATTGACACAATTCCATAAGTACTCCATCGGTATATTCAGGCTTTATGAATATAATCTTCCTATTCCTTGCTCCCATTTGAGGTTCTTTTTCTATAAAATCTATACCCTTGCTTCTCATATACTGAACCATTTTGTCAATGTCCTCTACTTCAAAAGCTAAGTGTTGATAACCATTTCCTTTAGTAGTTAAAAAGTCAGATATAGTGGTTTCTTCTCCTGTTTCCTCCAGAAGCTCTAGATCTGTATCTCCTATGGGATAGAAGACGACTCTAAGTTTGCGATGAGGTATTTCCTCTATATCCTTCATAGAAACGCCTAATACATCTTTTAGGAATGTTCCAAATTCCTCTATATTATCCAATGCTATGCCTATATGGTCAACTTT
>JAAYMO010000079.1 GCA_012521375.1 Clostridiales bacterium | reverse complement strand
TATCAAAATATATTGTTCCTGCGCTCTTTTTCTCTTCTGTAGGCTCTGCTATATATATTTGTTCTATTGAGATAGGATATTTTTCATCCTTTGGTATTTCAGCATATACATACTTCCAACCGTCCCAGTTGAAACCGCCTTGACTTGTAAAATTCATAATCTTTCTTTCGCCAGCGCCATTTAAATAAGTACCCCTAATCCAATTTTCTGAACCGTTTCCATAAGCCCAGAAACCGATTTCTATAGGTTTGCCTGGTACTTTTATTGGGTTTTTAAAGCTTACGTAAGCAGCAGAAGTACCTGTTTCTTCTGTTTTCATGTCATATTGGAATTTCAAGGCTGATGAGCCAAGCACTACCGGTTCTCCTTCTTGAGAAGTGGTTGCTGTAGCCTTTGCCCTTACGCTTTTTATCTCAATATTATCCATACTTTCAAATCCTTCAAGAACTATAGGTAAATTGCCTACCCTTGCATCAACATAAGCTTCTGTGGAGTTCACTCTTGCAACTATTCTGCCATCTTTTAGATTGTTTCCAGCTGTAAACACTCCAGACTTATCTATGGTTCCAATGCCGCCAGCAACAACCCAGTTTATAGCAGATGGGTCAATTATTATTTCGTCTCCAGTTTCGTCATATGCTTTTACCTGCATTTGAACCTTTTCCCCTGGTTCTAAGCTGATATAATCATTTAGTATTTTTAAGGAGGCAACTTTATCAAATACCTGAACATTCAATCTGCTTTTCTCAGTTCCCAGGGCACCTTCAATAAAACCTGTGCCTGCTTTTTTCCCCGCAGTAAAGAGTCCGCTATCTTCAATTTTTCCAAGGTCTTTGCTAACTGTAAATTTAACTTGGTCATCTCCTATGTTAACCCTGTTAAAGTATTCATCCATTACATATAAAGCAGGTGTATAGCTGCTATTGGCAAAAATTTTTATAGAGTCCCTTTCAAATCTGATGTATTTGGGATTTGACAGGGGAGCATCAGATATTATTTGCACTGAGTTAGCTATAGGTCTCTCGTAGCCATCAGAAGGCAGGTTTACTATTCTAGGTCCATAATATCCTTGCTTCCTGGCAATCATTGTAGTTGAACCTCCGCCGTCCAAATTAAGAGCATCTTCTATACCTAAAGATAACATATATTCTGCAAGCTCTGTCAAACTCATTCCATCACTGAACCCTTTCTTCCTGCCATCTACAGTCAGCATTATGACTTTCCCTTCTTTAATCCCTATGGCTGTTCTGGGATTTCTGCCTGCAGGAACTCCTGCTTTATCTAAATCAGGAACTACATTTCCTTTTTCTATAAGCCTTGGAAGTCCTGATACTGCATACTTTATATCATCTATGTTAAAATCCAACGTAAAGCTGATTTTATCCCCCTGTGACAATGTGCTCAAAAACTTGGCAGCTAAACCATGACCTGACAGCACTACTCCGTCGTCTGGAATTTCTGCTGCATCTGTTTCATTTAATACTGATGCTATAACACCTTTGTATTCACTTTTTGCCTTAACAGGCAATTCCAATCCTTTTATTACAACTTCTATTCCCATTCCATTTGTGTTGGTAGTATTACCAAAGCTTGGAGTATATAATATCAATTGATTTTCCCTTCTAGGCCCGTTAACCGCTGATATGGCATATGTTTCTTTACCGATTTTGGCTACGGCATTCAATTTCAGTTTATCAATAAAGCATTCACCATCATAGGTTACACCAAAAACAGTGCTTTCCTCTACAGCTTTTCTAATCTCTCCGTCTATAATGGTAGTACCTATTGGAAGACCCCTTAAACTATTGGTATAAAAAAAATCCCCGTTTATCGCAGCTATTACCCTTGAATCAACACTATTCTTAGGTTCTGCTTGCTTTGTTACCGTAGATGTACCAGTTGCTTTACCATTATCAGAAGCCTCAATCCTTATGTATTCGCCTTTCATGTCCGTCTCAACCACGTTAATATTAAATATACCCTTATCTGAGATCCAGTTAATATTCTTATAATATGTATGAGGGCCTATTTGCTGAACGTTTTCTTTCAGCACAATTTCCTCTTGAGCAAATACTAAATTTGTCAAGAGCATGCTTAATGCTATAAGCAGAGATAACACCCTTATTGACTTTTTCCTTAGCTTCATATAAACTACCTCCATTGCATCGATATTATGCTTATATTGTATCATTAAATTTGGACGTAAAATATTTCTTATTTGTTACAATTTACATATGGAAATTATTACAGCATTCCTTTTTGAATGTCGTATTTAATGTGATATGAAAAAATGCTATAATAACTATTATACAAATAATTGGTATACTGTTTGAAAGAAAAGGAGTTAATATATGTTAAAGGTTTTGCATCTTCTATATTTTACTGGCACCGGCGGAACAGAAAGTTACATAAGTTCACTGATAAAAAAAATGCATAAGGACAAATGCGAATTCTATATAGCCTATTCAAAAGCAGGTCCAGGTCATTCACTGTTTAAAGACATGAATGTTCAGTTGATTCAGATGGACATGAACAGTCCTTATGATTTGAAAGCCGCCAATAGATTAAGCAAGTTATGCAAGGAACTTTCAATAGATGTAATACATACTCATTTTTTAAGAGAAAATTACATAAGTGTATTTTCAAAGCTTTTTGGCAATAGAGTGCCTATAATAAATACAAGTCATATGCTTTATGAAAACAGCAAAACAGTCATCGCTATAAACAAGATTTTATCCAAGTATAACAGTAAAACAATAGCCGTCAGCAATGCTGTCAGGAATCATTTGATAAGTGAGGGAATTGATCCTAATAAGATCCAAGTCATTTATAACGGCATAGATATTGACTACTGGGAAGGAGAAAAAGAATATGGCATCAGGAAGGAATACGATATAGCTGATGATGCCTTTTTAATCGGGTCTGTTTCAAGATTTTCTCAGGAAAAGGGTCATGTGTTTTTTCTTGAAGCAATTGCTTATTTGAAGAACCTTATAAAAACAAAGAATTTATCTGTCCCACAGATTAAGTATATATTGGTAGGACGGGGAAAGCTCTTGGATCACTGCAAATCTTTAGCCGCAGATTTAGGCATAGCTGATGATATAGTGTTTACCGGATATAGAACTGATATTAAAAGAATCCTTAAAAATTGTAATTTGTTTGTTTCCCATTCAAAATCAGAGGCTCTTGGCATTTCAATATTAGAAGCTATGGCTTGTGGTTTGCCTGTAATTGCAACAGACAGCGGGGGAACAAAAGAGATCATCGGTAAAGATAATGATTTTGGCCTATTGGTAGATTATGATGATAAAGAAGGCTTAGCAACGGCAATAATCAAATTGATACAAGATAAAGAATTGTATATTAAGTATCAAAATAAGGCTAAAAATTTGCTTATTGAAAAATTTAATCTTGATAATACTGCAAACCAAACCTACACTATATATAGTTCTGTTAAGTAGCAATATCAACGGGAGGGAGGATAGTATATGCTGATTGATGATAAGGGCAGAATTTTTGGTAAAGTGAGCATAGTAGATATTATTTTAGTGATACTGGTTTTTGTAGCTTTTGGGTTCCTATGGTATAAACTTGGTGGCTACAGCAATAAAGCTAGTATTACTGATAAAACAGAGAAAATTCAGATTGTCTTCTACCAAGAAGAAATAAATAACTTTGCTGCAAATAACGTAAATATTGGAGATCCAGCAACTGAAGCTTTACAAAACATTCGACTAGGCAAAGTTACAGATATAAAATTGGACAAAGCAATATCTTGGGGTTCGGATATCCAAGGAAGACAAGTTTCTTCAGAAAGAAAAGGATACTCATCAATATACATTACTATGGAAGGCAAAGGAATTGTAGGACCAAACGGTATTCAGATAGGTAATCACCTATATTACATAGGAGAAACTATTACCCTAAGAGCAGGAAATTCCATATTTTACGGAAAAATTTACTCTGTGGAAAAAATAAAGGGGGATGTTGGCAAGTGAGTTTTAAAGGCAATAAGAAAAAAGTAAGGTTTACTATAATCGATCTATTAATATTGGTATTAATAATATCCGCAATAGCAGGCGTGAAGTATAAATTTTCCAAAGCAAATGCTGTTACACCCTTTGTAGCAAAGCCTGATAGAATTCAAATTTCATTTTTTATCGAAGAAACACCGGATTTTGCAGCAAAGGCTGTTAAAATTGGCGATCCGGTGAGAGAATCCATACAAAACTCATTTTTTGGCAACGTAACTGATATAGTGATAGGTGACTCTATATCTTGGTCCAGAGATATGAACGGTAATCTTGTTGCAACAGATAGAGAAGGTTATTCGTCCTTGAGTATAACTATGGAAGCTAATGGACTTATAGGAGAAAATGGAGTAACTATAGACAAATCTATATATTATATTGGTCAGACTGTAACTTTATATGTTGGTAATTCAATTTTTCAAAATGGAAGAATCTCGGATATTCAAAAGATAAACCAGTAAAGACAGGTGAGTAGCATTGATGAATATAGAAAATATAGCCAGCAAAAGTATTATACTTAATTTTTTATATAGATTAATAATATTGATGAAAAAAAATTATGAAAAATCAATGATTTCATATGCTATAGGGAAGTTATGGGAAAAAACAAGGTTATATTGCAATCATAGCAAGATTTGTGCTTACCTTAGCAAATCCAACTACTTAGATAGGTTATGGGCAAATAGCTTCATATGCCACAATTTATCTAAATATATCAATATGCCAGGAAAGTTTTTTAGAAAAGTTTATCTTAAAAATGAAAAAATATTTAGTCATAGTTATGGTTTTAAATTAATAAAACATCTATTAGAAAGATTTGAATTAATTATCGGTTTTGCATTAGTCATCATTATGATAATACCTGACCATAGATGGTATAATGCTTATGGTGTATTTATAACCATTTTATTGGCTTTATCGTTTTTTATTAAAACTATAATCGAACCATCTACAACCATCGATACAGAAAATCTGGATTTTACATTCATATTGTTTTTTGTATCAATAATTATGGCTGCCGCAACTTCTCTCTTCCCGAAGGATAGCGTCAACTATTTCATCCAATATATGACTGCTTTTATCGCTGTAATTATAATTGTCAGTTCAATGAAAAATGTTGATAATCTTAACACAGTTATTGAATTTGCTGTATTTGCAGTTTTTTTAACTTCTTTATATGGGATATGGCAGTGGAAAGTAGTAGGAATACAAGTAAATCCTTCACTTACAGATGTAACCCTTAACCAAGGCATGACAGGCCGAGTCTATTCTACAATGGGCAATCCCAATGTATATGGAGAATTGCTGGTTTTGATAATGCCTTTCTTTGGAGCCATTATTTTTAACACTAAAAGTATTATAAACAAGATTATTTATTCACTTATGTCAGTTCCGGTATTAGTAATTCTTCTAAAAACAGGCTCTCGCTCCGCATGGGTTGCATTTGCATTTGCAGTTTTCGTATTCGTATTTTTCAAAAACAAAAAATTGTTACCCTTTTTAATTATAGCTGGAATTCTTGCAATTCCATTGCTTCCCTCATCTATATATAGAAGAATTCTTACATTATTTAATCCTAATGATACTTCTCTTAAATATAGAAAGCAAATATTAGAACCTGCTATGCCTATGTTAAAAGATTTCTGGTTTGGCGGGGTAGGGCTAGGAAACAAAGTTTTCAATATAATTTATAAAAGGTATAAACCATTTACATTAAAAACTGTAGCTCATACTCATAATTTGTATATTCAAATATGGCTTGAAGCAGGCATAGCTGCAATAATATCTATAGTCTGGTTCATTTTTAGAATTTTAAGGAAAAGCATAATATCGATTATGAGCAAAAAAGACAATAACATCAATAATATTCTTATAGCAGCGGTTTCAGGTTTGTCAGGTTTATTGATAATGGGTTTTGCGGATCATATATGGTTTTATAACAGAATACTATTTATGTTTTGGGTTATTGTAGCTATAATTATTTCTTCTATAAAGATTTTAAATATGGAAAATAGCTAAACTTTATTGGGTATTCCTTACGCTTTCAGCCACTTCATTATATATATTGATATGTGTTGAAGCTAGGTTTTTCAAGGAATAATTGTTGCTGGCTTTAATATATAGAGCATTGCCAAATGCTTTGCACAAAGCTTCATCCTTTATCAAAATACTTAATTTTTTGCTCAACTCATCTGCATCGCCAGCTTTAAACAGATACCCATTGACTCCATCGTCTATAAGCATGGGAATACCTCCTACAGCTGATGAAATGGTTGGCTTTTTAAGCCTGGCACCCTCCAAAAGCACATAGGGAAAACTCTCGCTGTAGGAGGTCAGCACATTAATATCTATTGTATTAAGAAAATCATAAGGTTTGTCAACAAAACCAATAAAGTGTACATTTTTTTCCATATTCAGTTTCTTAATTTTGTTATTCAGTTCTGGCAACTCTGATGCCTCTCCAGTTATCAAAACATGTACCTCATTGTCGTCATCCAATATATTTGATACAGCATCGATAAGTATTTCATGTCCTTTCACTGGATGGAGCCTAGCCAGTATTCCAATAAGTTTTTTGTCATTGAGATATGATAATCCCCTTTCTTCCAAAAAAATTTCCCTACTTTTGTATTCTATATCTTCATCAAAGTCTATGCCATTATATACTGTAAATATTTTCTCCTCAGGAAATCCTCTTCCAATTAGCATATCTTTAAAATTTTGGGATACTGCAATAAAATAATCGAATTTCTTCAATGCAAAAACATTTAGATTAGTATATATTATATGTTTGTAAAGATTTCCTTTAAAATCCAACATAAAATCGCTATGTATTGTTGTAACACATGGTATAGGAATCCTTTTCTTTATAAATCTTGTAATAAAATTAGCTCTGGCTCCATGAGAGTGTATCAATGTAAAACCTTCATCCTTTATAATCTGGACTAAAGTATTGACAACTTTTAAATCATACCTTCGGTTTTGAGGAATAACCGTAATATCTATGCCCATCTCTCTTGCTTCTTGTGCAAAGGGTCCTTCCATAAAGCATATTATCTTAACATACAGGCTTTTTTGAAGTTCCTTGACTAATGTCAGCACATGAGTCTTGGCACCTCCTACATCGCCTCCGCTAATTAAATGCAGTACCTTTTCCACTGTTATCCTTCCTCCCAACCGAAGCAACTCCTATGTTTTGGAACATAGCAGCTTCTTTTTTTATCTTCAATCCTTTAAAATAAGCCGGTATCATAAAATATATACTATACATCTGCCTAAAACAGGAATAAACTTGGTTATCCTTATTATACTTTTTATAAGCCTTTTCATAGCTTTTTAACTCTACTTTTGTAAACAGCTCCGCTCCTTCATCAGTCCTTGCAATTATTCTATTTAGTCTGTTCATCTCAAATATCGATTCAAAGCTCATGGTTTGAGAACTATAAAACTCCAAAGCTTCTTCTTTAGACTTTAAGTATCCGCTGCAATCCATATAATGGCTTATTCCATATACGCTTATTGGAGAATTTATCTCATAACAGTATAATTCAAATTGTTTATGATCCTTTATCATCTTTGTTGAAGCAATAAATATACCGCTTGTAGCTGTGTGATCTTTGTGGCCATCAAGGAAGTATGGTATCAATATGACTTCAGGCTTGTAACTATCTATTACTGCTGCAATCTTTTTCGCTGTTTCAACATCCTTGTAATCAACATTGCCATCAGGACAGTCCATAAAAACAGGTTCATCCATTCCCATGGACTTAGCCAACTCCATGGCTTCCACTTTTCTCAGTTCTGCCAAAGCTTCGGGAGTTAGCTCATCGCTTAGGCTTTGAGAACCATCAGAAATATATATACATTTAACAGAACTATTCTCTTCTATGGCTTTTTTAATCAAACAGCCACATCCTAATATCTCGTCATCCTGATGAGGAGAGAGTATCAATAATCTTTTCTTTTTGACATTCATCTGTTCAATTCCTTCTGCCTTCTTTTTTACGAAGTTTAAATATATACCTAAAATAATTCTGTTAATAATCTTCACGGGTCTTGCTGCTAATTTTTTTATAATTGCTTTCATAATGCATGTCCCCCCGTTTTTTTTACATATAATCTGAATCTCCTATGGTTATATACCAATTCTTATGGTCATATAAAGCTTCCCCTGCTGCCTTAGCCCTTTCTCCCACAGGCAATACAGCCAAAACCGCAGGTGCCCTTAATTGTAAAAAACCAGATCTCTCCAATTTCCTTGCATAAAACCATTCTTTTATCATCCAGCAAGAAATAGCACAAGCCCCAGCAGATTTCATTTGTTTTTCAGCTTCATGAATCATGTTCAACACGGCAGCTTCATGTTCTTTATGACATATCAAGTCAACTATATGCCCTAGGATTAATCCTCCTTTATCCTTTTTTTGTTCCAAAGCCGTTACTATATAACCTATTAGCTCATCATCTTTATAAGCTCCGTATATTTTGTAATCATTAACGCTAGACCCATATCTCCAGTTAAGATATTTTGAACTGCGTTCCACTGCTATAGGGTAATCATTCTTAACATTTTCCCATAGTCTATCGAAGGTTTCGTCAAAATAATTAATCTCTACAACACTGTAGTCATATTTCTTATGCAGGTTTACGCTTTTTATACTTCTCCAGGCATCAAGCACTAATCCTCCCAATCCTTTAATAATACTGTTAGAAGTAAACATACTCAATGCTTCTTTTCCCTTTAATATCTTGATATATTGAGGCACATTACATACTTTTCTTGTATTGATTCTTCCCAATGAAGCTTTATAAGCTGCTTCATTAGGAAAGCTGAATCTAATCTCAAAGCCTTCCTTTTTCAAAACTTCCAAAGTATCTAAGACCATACTTTCAAAAATGCCTTTTCTCCTATGCTCCCTATGAACCATGGCATCTATAGATTGCCCTGCATAAATAACCTCTCCCATAAAATTCATTCTCATCTTCCAATGGGCATCAAAACCAACTACTTTATCATTCTCAACAGCTATCTTCATTATAGATGAACCATGAGGATTGTTGATATTTTTCCATAAGAAATAATCCTGATCCAATTTTTTATCAAAAACATCCCTAAACAATATGGACACATCTTGCCATCTATTATTTTCATAATCCTTTATCATATAATCTGGGCTCAATATATTCCACCCCTATTGTCAAGTATTATATTTTATTATTATAGCACATGTATTGGTTTATGGACATAAAAAGGCAATAAAAAAAGCCCAATAAAGGGCAAAATCAATCATTCTGTCATGAATAGTATACCTAAAGTATTAGGACCGCAATGGGCTGAAATGGTACAACCCGCACGAGTTACTAATATTTCATTAAAATGAACAGTATCTTCTATAGTTTCTCTCACAAGTTCAATATTTTCATCAGATATGCCTGAGTGAGTGATAAAAATCCTATCTAGTTTTAAATCATTATACTCTGCCAGTTTATCTTTAGTATATTTCTTTAAGACTTTATTTAGAGTGCCTCTATATTTTTTTCCTACTTTCATCTTTCCGGTGGTGTTGTCTACTTCAATACAAGGCTTTATATTAAGTAAATTAGCCCCAAGAGTTGCAAGGGCTGAACATCTGCCTCCTGCATGAAGAAATTCTAAAGTATCTAGTACGAAGCTTGAATGAACTTTAGTTACCATTCTTTTTATTTCTTCCACAATTGCTTCCGCCTTCATACCTTTATTTATCATCTCAGCAGCTTCCAAAACTAACAAGCCTGTTCCCGTAGAAAGGTTCTGGGAATCTATTGGATATACATTGCCCAGTGTTTCAGCTGCAATACAGCAATTCTGAAACGACGAAGACAATGAAGATGCAATATTAAAATGTATAACCGAATAGCCTTGGTCTACCCATTTTGCAAAATAATCCATATATTCTTTTACATTGATAGCTGCAGTTTTTGGTAGGATATGATGTTCCTCATAAGCTTTGTAGATGTCATCTGCTGTTATGTCTACTCCGTCTTTATACTGTTTTTCCCCCAATATTATATGTAGAGGATATGTGTTCACTTCATATCTTTTTTTTAAACTTTCATCTAAATCACAAGTGCTATCTGCACTTAATATGATCTTGCTCACAAACCTCACCTCAAATAATAATTATAATATAACAAATATTTATCTGTAATATTTATACTATAAAAAACAAAAAAAATATTCTCTTTTATAATACTGCATCTTATTTCATATCCTTTATGACATCTACGGCAAGGTTTTCTTAAGTTTTGGTTTTAGCATAAACTCTTAGAAACCTCCAAAACAAACCAGGGTTATTAACCCTGGTACTATTTTATAGTAAAGCTCCCCTTAATGATTAAGAATACTTCTGATTCTGCCTTTACTCCTCTTCCATCATTTCTTGATGATATAAGCATATGATTGTTCGCTATGGCTTCTCCTGCTTTTAGGTCTTTGGCAGAGGTAATGTCTGACAAGCCTCCGTTTGTACCGTAAACAGCAGTTGTTTTACCTGAGCGTATTATTATTTCCGCTCCCTCTCCTGCGAGCAATACCTGACCTTTATTAAGCTGGACCACTTTAAAAGTAAGTGCATTTTCTACTTTTTGTTTTAGATCTTGTATTTCCTCATCCTTTTGCTTTAACTGCTCCTCATATTTTTCTAAAGTATTCGAGTAATTAAATATTTCATTGCTTAACCCTTGAGTTATAGAGTCTATGTAATACTTTATCTGCTCAATTTTTTTATCCACAAAACTAAGTGTAACCAAAGGGTCTTGGTCTGAACCGGGAACAGCGCCGTCAGCTGCTGGAACAATAAAAAAAATTGATATTAAAATTGCCATAGTTATAAAAGCTATTTTTCTTTTTGTAACATTAATGCTAATTCTCATCAAATTTCCTCCTGTTTCCCGTTTTTTTTACTATTCGCCAAAATTTCATAAATTCCTGTATACTTTACAAATTTGTAATATAGAAATTGATGATAATATTCAGAAATTAAAATGAGCCACGGAGAACCGTCCCCAGTAGCTCATAGGGTATTATAATCCAATAAACCAAAGCTAATTTGTATGCATTCATCTACTTTTTTCATCAGTTCATCGGAAAGATGTCCTACTCTTTCCTTTAATCTCTTTTTATCTATGGTTCTTATTTGTTCTAATAAAATAACAGAATCTTTGGTAAGACCATATTCTTCCGCGCTGATTTCTATGTGGGTTGGTAGCTTTGCCTTATTGATTTGAGAAGTAATCGCAGCAATTATAACGGTAGGACTATATTTATTCCCAATGTCATTTTGAATAACCAGTACCGGCCTAACTCCTCCCTGTTCGGAACCAACAACGGGGCTTAAATCTGCGTAAAAAATATCGCCTCTTTTTACAATCACATTATTCACGCTCCGCAAGCCTTGATTCATACCTGCAAATAGTCTCATATTCAGCAGTAAGCCCAATCTCTGCTAGTGTAATATTTATCTCAGTCATCTCTTGATAACCTTTTTTCATACTTTCTATAAAATTCATTCTTTTTATCTCACTTATATAAAATTTCATAGCTTTTCTCACAAACTCACTTCTATTACATTGTTCTAAACATACTACGTTATCAACTTCCTTCAAAAGGCTATCAGGCAAACTGATAACAATTCTCTTACACTCAGACACACTAGCACCTCCAGGTTTATCTATTGTCTTATCCAATATGTATGTTTAAATGTACAAAAATATTCGTTCTTAAGACAACAGTGTTCTGAATTTATGCTAACCATATATAGTTTATTATATACCAGCTTTTGCATTAATGCTATATATAAAAAATCCCATTATCACGTATTTTACGCTTTATTCTCCATAGGGATAAAGACTATTGACTATATTGACTATTTCCTCGTCTTTTATATATACTCTTGGTACCCTTTTTCCAATCATACATACTATTTCATAATTTATTGTCCCCAATTTTTCTGCTATTTCATCTATCGGTATAAAAGAGTCACCCTGATATCCAAACAAAACAACTTCATCTCCTACTTTCACTTCACCTGCTCCAGTAACATCTATCATACATTGATCCATACAAATTGTTCCGACAACAGGAACTCTTATCCCATTTACTAATGCTTCTGCTTTACCTGTAAGCATTCTGGTATAGCCATCTGCATATCCGATAGGCAATGAGGCTATTCTTGTTTTATTGGTAGCAATAAACTTTCTTCCATAGCTAACACTTTCTCCCGCTTCTATTTCTTTCACATGGGTTATTCTTGTCTTTAGAGACATGACTTGTTTTAAGTGTATTTTTCTTAACTGAACTTCTTGAGAGGGTGCCAATCCATAAAGTATTATTCCTGCTCTCACCATATCCAAATGCATTTGAGGTAGATCTATTATTGTAGCACTATTTCCACAGTGTTTAGATTTAATTTTTATCCCTTCACTTTCCAATCTATCTGCTACCCACATAAACTTTTTAAATTGTTCTTCTGTATATGTTTTATCTTTTTCATCTGCAATAGCAAAATGAGTTAACATGCCCTCTATATCTAAATTAGGTAATTGAGCGATTCTCTTGATGCATTCAATAGTGCTTTCATCGACTCTAAATCCAATTCTACCCATGCCTGTATCAGTTTTTATATGGATTTTTGCTTTTTTGTTTTGTTTTTGTGCTTCCATAGATAAAGCTTCTGCCAATTCGTAAGAATAAACGGCTTGTTCAATATCATTTTCTACTATAGCCTTTGCTCTCTCCTGTTGAGTGTATCCTAATACCAATATAGGCGCAGTTATTCCTGACCTCCTCAATTCTAATGCTTCATCAAGCACAGCTACGGCAAATTTGTCTGCTCCGTTATCTAACAAGGTCTGTGCTATGTATTTCGCTCCGTGACCATAGCCATCAGCTTTAATAACAGCTATTACCTTAGCGTTTTTATCTGTAAGTCTTCTAATCTCTCTCATATTATGAGCTAAATTGTCTAAATTAATTTCCGCCCACACAGGTCTTATTCGATTTAAATCGTACATTTTGAGACCCTCCTTAATATGCATGGTTAAATTTTTCATGCTTTTACAACAGGGCTTTACTATTCAATAAAAAACAGCGAGTCATCAAATGAGCGATTATATTCAAAGCTTTTGTATTCTACTTCCATTGTTTTTCTACCATCTTCTCCATATATACACAGCATCTTCGGTATTGCATTTTTTGAACTTACATACAATTCTGCACCACTGAAAAAAGAGTTTTTATTTTCAATGCTGCATCTAAATACATAGTATTCTTCGTCGTTTATTTTTCCTTTGCTCCATTTTGCTTCAGGATCCTTATTATAGTATCCTACAAATGTAGTGATAAAAGAATTATGCTCCTTGGCATCTATAAAATTTTGGGTTTTAAAAGGTTTATCGATTTTGTCATGATAAATGCCACACTGACCATTGTTATAAATCATGGTCTGTTTCAGGTTGCCATAATCATCGTAAAATTCTACTCTAAATTTATCTTGTTGTTTATAAAATTGTTTAAGATTATAGTAAAATACACTTTTGTTGTTTTTAACAGCCATTCTGGCCTCTGCCCAATAGCTTTCCGCTGTTTCCATCTTTGCCAACACATCTTCAGGGCTGAGGCTGGAAACAGTACAACCTGCTAGCATTACCACTATTACAATTATGGATAAGGTTCTTATCACTATCTAAGACCTCCTCTACATTCCCCCTATATCCATAATTGTATGCGGTATATATTTGATTATGTCAGTAGCAACCATTCCCCATTGTCCATATTTTTCAGCTGCTCTATCACCTGCCGCTCCATGAATATATACTCCTGATATAGCAGCCTTCATCGGTTCCATACCTTGAGCTATAAAGCTTGCTATAACACCTCCTAACACATCTCCAGAGCCTGCTGTAGCCATGCCTGGATTCCCTGTAGTATTTATCCAAGTCTCTCCCAAAGGCGATGCAATTATTGTTCTATGCCCTTTTAACACTACATGAACATTGTATTTTTTAGCAAAGCTTTCTGCTGTCTCTAGTCTATTATTCTGTACCTCCACAGTGCTGGTGTTTAAGAGCCGTGCCATTTCCCCCGGATGCGGCGTTATTATTGTTTCTTCAGGTCTTTCAAGCAGCACTTCAGGGATTTGGCATATCGCATTTAATCCGTCTGCGTCAAGGATTAAAGGCTTGTGGCATTTTGTTATTACTTCTGATACAACTTCTTTTGTATGAGGATTGTTCCTTATTCCAGGTCCCATAAGCAAAACTGAAGCCTTTTCACTTGTTGATAGTATTTCTTCGATGCTTTCATCGGTAAAACAGCCTTCCCCATCATCATCCAACCCATTGGTTATCAATGTGGGTATAGCACCTCTTACTGCTTCAAAAGCTCCCTGGGGCACTGCCAACTCTACAATTCCAGCACCGCTTCTTATGGCGGCTCTTGCAGCCAGTAAAGCTGCGCCTTCCATACCTTTAGAACCTGCCGCAATAAGCACCCTTCCAAAGCTGCCTTTATGACTGTGAAGCTTTCTAGGTTTAATGAGATTTTTTATATAATCTTCTTGTGTCATATATCTTTTAATACCGAGGCTTTCATAGACCGGGTCGGGTATAGACAAACCACATACAGATAGTTCTCCGCAATAATGTGGTCCCTCATTGATTATAAGACCTATCTTAGGCAATCCCAATGTCACTGTCTTATTCGCCTTTATGCAGATAGTTTCTACTAAGCCGGTATCACAGTTTAAGCCTGTAGGATTATCTATTGAAATAACAAATTTCTGTTGTTTATTTATTTTTTCAATGATAGTCTCAATATTGCTTTTTAGCTTTCCTTTAAAACCTGTTCCCAGAATGCCATCAACTATTAAATCGCTTTTTATTAAAATTTTATCGAGAACTTCTATCCCACAATCTTCCATACAGTAAATAGGTATATTTAATTTCTTTATGATGTTTAGATTGATCAAGGCATCGCCTTTAATCTTATTAACATCACCACAAATATAAACTTCTACATGCCAACTTTTTGATACCAAATGCCTGGCTACTGCAAAACCATCTCCACCGTTGTTTCCGGTTCCGCATATTATACAGGCATGTACTTCTTGTGGCAACTTTCCATTGTTCAATTCTTTTTCAATTTCATTCACAATGCCTAAGGCAGCATTCTCCATTAGTACAATACCTGGAATATTGTAATCATTAATTGATACAATGTCGGCCTTCCGCATTTCCTCCGATAAGCATACTCTCAATATCCATCCACCTCTTTTCAATGGAAATCTCCGCCACAGCCGTTGCAGTTACATAATTTTTACTATGAGAAATGCTTATATGAATGTCGCCTATATAATTATCATCTGCATAGTCCTTTGCCTTACCGTTCAATCTCACAAAGGGTTTCCCTTTTTCATCCCTTATTATCTCAATTTCCTTCCATTTAAAATTTCTAAGACCTGTACCCATAGATTTAAGCACTGCTTCTTTAGCAGAAAAGCCTCCCGCCACATGCTGTGGCTTTAGTGCTTTGCTTTCCAGGTAGGCTAATTCTTCAATGGTAAATAATCTGTCTACAAACTTTGGGAATCTTTCCATTGCCCTCTTAATTCTATCTATTTCAACTATATCAGTTCCTATACCATATATAATCATATCTAACCCTCCGTTGACGATAAATGTTAAGAATATTATTCTACACGTAATATTATTATCCTCTAAAAAATACCAGGCTGCTGCAAAATTTATTTTCGCAGCAGCCTTTATCGTATTATTTCACAACTATGTTTATCAATCTACCTTTAACAACTATAACTTTTATGATTTTCATCCCTTTTGTCAACTCTTTTACTTCTTCGTTGGACAATGCAATATCCTCTATCTCTTTGTTGTCTGCGGCAGAAGGAACCATGATCCTGGTTTTAACTTTTCCGTTTATCTGAACAGCAATCTCTACTTCATCTTTAACTAATGCATTGGGATCCCACTTAGGCCAATTTTGATTGAAAATAGAGTATTCATAACCAAGTTGTTCCCAAATTTCTTCCGCAAAATGTGGTGCAAAAGGAGATAATATTCTCAATAAATCAGCCAGCACTTCTTCAAAGAATTCTATATTTTTGTCCTCTACTACCTGATCATATTTATATAAAGCATTTAACAGCTCCATCATCCTAGCTATGGCCGTATTGAAATGAAACTCCTCTGTATCTTTTTCTACTTCCTTTATTACCCTGTGTCTTTCATAATTCAGTTCCTTTTCAAAATTGGACATTTGGTTTTTACCCTTTGAACCCCTAAGTTCTATTACTCTCTCAGCAATTCTTTCAATTCTATTTAAGAATCTGGCAATAGCTTTTATTCCATCATCGTTCCATGGTCCCCCTTCTTCATAGGCAAATCCAAACATCAAGTACAATCTGAATACATCGGAACCATATTCACTTATATAGCTATCAGGTGAAATTACATTACCTTTTGATTTACTCATTTTATTGCCATCAGATCCCAATATTACACCTTGATGTCTAAGGGATAAAAACGGCTCGTCAAATTCAAGATAACCCAGATCTCTTAATGCTTTAGTAAAGAATCTTGCATACAGCAGGTGCATGGCTGCATGCTCTGCGCCGCCTACATACATATCTACAGGCAACATCTTGTTTATCCATTCCTTGTCAAAGGGTTCCTTATCATTTTTGTTGTCTGGATATCTTAGATAATACCAGGATGAACAAACAAAGGTATCCAAAGTATCCGCATCCCTTTTTGCAGGTCCTCCGCATTGTGGGCAAGTGGTGTTTATGAATTCACTGCATTTTTTCAAGGGAGACTCTCCATCTGGTGTAAACTCAACATCATATGGCAACAGAACCGGCAAATCCTTTTCAGGTACCGGCACTATGCCGCATTGTTCGCAATAGACAATGGGTATGGGCGAACCCCAGTATCTCTGTCTTGATACCAACCAGTCTCTCAATCTATAATTTATCTTTGATTCTCCCTTACCCTCTTTTGCCAATTGTTCCACTATGGCTGTCTTGGCGGTAGCTGAATCTAACCCGTCATATTTACCGCTGTTTACCAAAACTCCATATTCGGTATATGGCAAAGGTGCATCACTGCCATCGGCGGAGTCGATAACCCTTACAATAGGAAGATTATATTTTACAGCAAATTCATAATCTCTTTCATCATGGCCAGGAACAGCCATTACACATCCAGTTCCATAGGTTGCCAATACATAATCAGCAATCCAAATAGGTACTCTTTCTCCAGTTATAGGATGTATGGCATAAGCTCCCGTGAATACTCCTGTTTTTTCTTTTGTGGCAGATAATCTATCAATCTCCGTCTGTTTCCCAGCCCATTCTTTGTACTCTTCTACAGAGTTTCTATATTCATCAGTGGTTATCTTATCCACTATTTCATTCTCTGGAGCCAGTACAACATAGGTAACACCGCATAATGTATCTGCTCTTGTGGTAAATACTTTAAAGGTGATATCAGAATTTTCTACTTTAAACTCTATTTCCGCACCTTCTGATTTTCCTATCCAATTCCTTTGTATTTTCTTTGTTTTTTCCGGCCAATCCAATTCATCTAACTTTTCCAAAAGTTCTTCCGCATAGGCTGTTATCTTAAAGAACCACTGGGTAAGATTCTTCTTGGTCACTTCTGATTCGCATCTTTCACAGTGGTTGTCGATTACCTGCTCATTGGCTAATACAGTTTGACAGCTGGGACACCAATTAACAGGTGCTTCTTTTCTATAAGCCAAACCGGCATGATACAGCTTCAAAAACATCCACTGGGTCCATTTGTAATATTCAGGAGTACATGTTATGACTTCATAATCCCAATCAAACATGGCCCCCATCTCTTTAAGCTGCTTTTCCATAGTCTCAATATTTTTCATAGTAGAATCCTGTGGGTGTATGCCTGTCTTGATTGCATAGTTTTCTGCTGGAAGACCAAAAGCATCAAAACCCATAGGTTGAAAAATTTCATATCCCTGGAGCCTTTTAAATCTTGCCCAGGAATCAGTTGGCCCAAAATTATACCAATGCCCTACATGCAGATTTGCACCGGATGGGTAGGAAAACATTTCAAGACAATATAATTTCTTGTCTACCCTTTCCCGATTGAATTTATATAATTTTGTTTCCTCCCATTTTTTTTGCCATTTTCTATCTATTTCTGTGCTATACATTTCTATCACTCCATCCATTTATAAATTAATAAACCCGTCTCAGAAAAAGAGACGGGGAAACCGCGGTACCACTCTAATTGATTACTTAACATAATCCACTCAAACCCGATAACGGAGGGTGCCGTCTTGCCTTACTTTATTCGGGCAGCAGCTCCTGGGCGAGTTCAAAGACCGAAAACTGCCATTTTCCACCTTCCATGGCTCTCTATAAGTTTCAAAATCTTCTACTACTCCCACTCTTCGCTTTTGTAATATTGTATGTGATTTTAACGTAAAATTTCATGTTTGTCAATATTATTTATCTATAAGCATATTTTCATCCAGTTCCTCCATTTCAGTTGCTCCTATAATGCTATGCAAGTAGGAATATAGTCTCTTGACCCTTTCTTCCATATCCACTTTTTTCTGAACAAGTTCCATAAGAATTTTCCTTGTCATTATTATTTCTTCCTCTGTCTTTTCTGCTTCTATCTTATTTTCATTGATAAGCTCATAGGTTCTTTTTACGGTTTCCCTTAATAATATTGCATTTTGTTTATTTATATCTGATGGCAAAGTTTCTAATTCTTCTATTATCTCAGGTATCCTTTGATTGATTTGGAGTATCTCATTTTGCGCATCTTCTAAAGGTTTTAGAAATCCTTCATTATTTGTCTCATTCAGTTCATTGGAAAGGTGGAGTATCTTATTCATCAAAACCTTTTTTCTTCTCTCCAGATCCTTTTGCTCCTGCTGTAATCTTTTTTCTTTGGATAATAACTCTTCAAGCTTACTAACAGTTCTCGCCATGCTTCTTGATTTGAAATTTGAAAAGAGTTGTATCCATTCTGGGGTATAAATCAATATGGGTATCCTATTCTTTTTTATATATTCTTCGTCAATATGAATATCTTTCATATAATCACCCTATAAAAAATAAAAAAACTGTATTTATACAAATAATAGCACAGACACTAAATTTAGTATATAGTATCAATTGTTCATATTTTCTATTTGTATTTTTTACCTTGCCATGTGTCTCTTTCAACAAATCTATCATCTATAGCATTCAATACTTCCCATTTATTTAGACTCCATTTGGGACCTATCAATGTGGCTCTTGGGCCATCACCGGTAAGCCTGTGTATAACCATGTTTGTTGGAAGTCTCTCTATACAATCAACAACCAGATCCACATATTCATCTTTTCCCATAAACCTCAGCTTACCTTCCTCATAGAGTTTCATCATAGGTGTATCTTTCATCAAATGGAGAAGATGAAGTTTAATACCTTGAGTATTTGTGTCTGCTACATAATCAATGGTCTGAAGCATATCCTCCTTAGTTTCTCCTGGCAGTCCTAATATACAATGGGTAACAACATCTATGTTTCTCCTTTTTAGTTCTTTCACCGCAGTTATGTAGTCGCTTAACGGATAGCCCCTGTTTATCAGCTTTGCAGTTTCTTCATTAGTGGTTTGCAAGCCCAGTTCTACCCATAGATATGTTTTATTATTTATCTCCTCTAAAAGATCCAGCACATCTGCAGGCAAGCAATCAGGCCTTGTAGCTATAGCCAACCCTACCACATTTTCTTTATTCAAAATTGTATAATATTTCTCTCTCAATACTTCTACGGGAGCATAGGTGTTTGTATAAGCTTGAAAATAGCCTATGTATTTACCTCTTTTCCACTTTTTTCTCATCATTTCCTTGGCTTCTTCAAACTGCTTTGATATATCTTGGCTCATCATTGTAAAGTCTCCTGAACCTCTGGGGCTGCAGAATATACAGCCTCCTATGGATTTATTGCCATCTCTGTTTGGACAGGTAAAGCCTGCATCAAGAGATATTTTCATGACTTTTTCTCCAAATTTCTGTCTTAGAAAATAATTCAGACTATAATATCTTTTGTCATCCCATTTCATAACCATCTTTTATAATTCTCCTTGCTAAATTTTAAAATCGTCTCAATACTTATATATTATTATATATTATTATTTTTATAGCCCATAATATATTTTACATTCTACTTAATATATTATAGAATAAGCTTATGATTCTACATAAGAAAGGAAGTTTTTACATGGCCAATAATCCAATAGTTTATATCGAGATGGAAAATGGTAAAGAGATAAAAGTTGAGCTTTATCCTGATATTGCCCCAAATACTGTTAGAAACTTTATATCTCTTATAAGCAAAGGTTTCTATGACGGATTAATCTTTCATAGAGTTATCCCCGGTTTTATGATTCAGGGAGGATGCCCTCAGGGTGTGGGAACAGGTGGACCTGGTTATTCAATAAAAGGAGAATTTACATCTAATGGATTCAAGAACGATTTGAAGCATGACAGGGGTGTTATATCTATGGCTCGAGCTATGAACCCTGATTCTGCAGGTTCTCAGTTTTTTATAATGGTGGAAGCAGCTCCTCATTTGGATGGAGATTATGCTGCTTTTGGTAAAGTCATAGAAGGAATGGAAGCTGCTGATGAGATTGTCAATACCCCTACAGATTTCAGAAATAAGCCTCTTGATGACCAAAGAATGAAAAAAGTTACAGTTGAAACCTTTGGGGTTAGCTATGAGGCGCCGGAAACAATATAACTGCTATAACCGTATATAGCTAATCAAAGCAAAATATAATATCGCAATAGAATACTAACTCTGGTGACTCTAATTCTGTTTTGCTGCGTGCTACGGGCTACAGGCTACGAGTAGTCAGGATAATCCTCTTGGGTATTAGGTTTTTATTTAGCTGCTCAGGATATCAATTATTATATCTAAGAAAGTTACTGTATCTGAAAAATAAGCATATGTGCAATATTAGTTGCGCTGCATAGGGGATTCCTATAAAGTCGGCCTCTAGTCGCTGGTCTCGAGCCTATGGTCTTTTATATTAAGGTATTCCTTTAGGGTCTTTATGGCTAATCTAAGAAGGCTATATAATAATAGAATATGCATATGCACAATATATAGTCTGAATATTAGATATGTGCTTCAGCTATAGAAGCTCGCTTTGGCCAGTTCTATAGCTTGAACTCACAATATATCCTTAGCACATATCTAATATGCACACGCTGTAGCTTTCTAAGATACAGTAAAATATAAGTAATATATAATAGAGCATTTTAATTAACTTTGTTAGTGACTCTTTGCGAAATCTAAAATATAGAGAATTCGTGAGCGCCACATGGAGGTGGCGCTAGGCGCAATTAGCGAAGCGTAGGGCATGGATGCCCGTTTTGCGCCGTTAGAATTCTATTTTAGATGAGCATTAGAGTCACCAAAGTTAATAACTTATGCGATATTATATATTACTTATATTGACTGTAATCGCTACAGTAGCTAAAGAATAAGCATATGTGCAAGTGAACTGTGAACTGCACATATGCTTATTCTTATTTGCTATAGTATCTAAGCATCAAACAAAAAAACTGTGTCCTTTAGTGTTTTTAGTGGTTTCAAATAAAGACCCCAGAGAAATCCCCTAGGCAACGCAACTGATTTACAGCAGCGCAATATCATAAGCTTTGCAAATCTCAATCATTTCCCTAGGCCATACTGACGCCTGAATCTCCCCAATATGCGCTTTACGGAGGAAGAACATGCATATTCTAGATTGGCCAATGCCGCCACCAATTGTCAATGGCAGTTTATCCTCCATAAGCAATTTATGGTATTCAAATTCAAGTCTTTCCTCACAACCAGCAAGTTTCAATTGTTTCAACAGCACATTCTTGTCAACCCTGATTCCCATGGAGGACAACTCCAAAGCTATATTTAAAACAGGATACCAAAATATTATATCTCCATTTAATTCCCAATCGTCATAATCTGGTGCTCTTCCATCATGTCTTTCTCCGGATTTAAGCTTTCCACCTATTCCTATAATAAATACAGCACCTTTCTCCTTTGCTATGGCATGCTCTCTCTCTTTCGGGCTTTTATCCGGATACATATCCTCCAATTCCTGAGAAGTAATAAAACATATTTCATCAGGGAGATATGGCTCATAGTCTGAATACAGCCTCATTAGATACGTTTCCGTATCCTTAAAAACCTTATATATGCTTTTAACAGTTTTTTTCAAATATTCTATATTTCTATCCTCTTCTGTAATAACTTTTTCCCAGTCCCATTGGTCTACATAAATGGAATGTATATTATCCAAATCCTCATCTCTTCTTATGGCATTCATATCTGTATATAATCCTTCATCGGGTTTAAAACCATATTTTTTCAGAGCAATCCTTTTCCATTTTGCCAGAGATTGAACTATTTCTATATTTTTGCCATTCATAGCTTTTAAATCAAAAGATACAGGTCTTTCAACCCCATTTAAATTATCATTTATACCTTTGTCTGCTTCAACAAATAATGGAGCAGAAACTCTGGTAAGATTCAACTCCTCTGCCAATCTTCTCTCAAAATAATCTTTAATTCTTTTTATGGCAATTTGAGTTGCTCTGATATTTTTCATAGGTTTATATTGTTTTGGTTTAATGAAAGTAACTTTGCCCATATTCATCCTCCAACTCCTAATTATTGTACTAATAAAAAAACCTTTCATCCCTTAGATAGGGACGAAAGGTATACTTCCGCGGTACCACCCAAATTAACACATGGTTCACTCTGCCGATACGGAATATTAATCAATATAATTATCGATAATATTCGATATCGCCCAATTTTAACGCTTTGGCTGCGTCTAAGCCTACTCTCTGCTAAGATTTCGGTTAGAAATTCCGGGATGTTCTTCAATTAGGCTATCGTATCGGGCTCCCACCATCCCCGACTCTCTTAAACTACCTTCCTAATCTACTCTTCCCATCATAATCTTTGTCAATTTTTGAATCATAATATAGTATAATCTAATAATATTAAAGTGTCAATATTAAGTTGTAAAACATTATTATACAAAATTGAAAATTGGGTTTAACAGATAAGCTGCCCTAGGGCAGCTTATTATAGTTGTTTAGGAGCGAAAGTTGCGCAGTCAGTTTCTTCAGTACTTTTAGCATTT
>JAAYMO010000078.1 GCA_012521375.1 Clostridiales bacterium | reverse complement strand
TATGTACCGTGCTTTTGCTTACTCCAAATATTTTCGCTGCATCTCTGACTGTCGTCTTACTGCTTATTATATACTTGGCTATCTCAAGCGCTCTCTCTTCGATGTAATCCTTCAATTCACATACCCCCTAATCTGAGTCTTTTTACATTCATATGCAAAATTTTATCAATATAGAACATTTATTAAGCTCACACCCCTATCGCTTCAAGGATTGCTTAGGTAAATAAATCTTGGGATCCAAGTTTTTACCATCCTTCATTATTTCAAAATGCAAATGAGGCTCTTCTGCTATTTCGATAATTGCTGTTCTTCCTACACCGCTAATAACGTCGCCTTTCTTTACTTCTTGGCCTAAAGTGACCATATCCAAAGTGGAAAGATTGCTGTATATTGTTGTTACTCCTCCCCCGTGATCTATAGCTATGGTCATTCCCCATTGAGGATCATTAGTTATTTCAGATATGACTCCATCCATTACAGCCCTTACCTGGCTGCCTTCTTCAGCTTTTATATCTATGCCATCATGAGTAGTCCACATATCCAGGGTTTTTGAATAAACAAGCTGTGTGTCTGAAAAATCTAAGCATATGGTTCCAAATACAGGGGCAATCATTGTCTCAACCTTTGGCTCTTGCATCTTCACTGCAGTTACAGCTTTTTCTTCTGTTTTGGTTTCTGAAAGCTTTGGTTGGGTAGGCTGGCTCACATCTACTTCAGTAACATCGCCTTCAGGTTCTTCAGCTTCTATAGAAGGCTCCTCTTCCACTATGCTCACTCCACCTTCCGATGAATCCGGTTCTTCTACCCTTGCAAACTCATCTAAATCCTCGAACTCTTCCAAATCTCTTTCAAAATCCATGTCAGCATACTTATTATCCAAATATCTTCTGTACTGCCATGCACCTACAGTAGCCAACATTGCAATTATTATAATGACAACAGGGATAAAAATTTTTCTTTTTGAGAAAAAATCATCAAATTTCATATGTTACACCTCCAACAGTATTATTGCCAGAGGTTTAAAAAATAATACAAAAATATTACAAGCTTTCTATCGGAACAATATCAACTCCAGTGTAATAATGCTTTATTATTTCTATATATGTTGCTCCACGCTTTGCCATTCCATCAGCTCCATACTGACTCATTCCAATTCCATGTCCATATCCAATAACTGTAAAGACTATTCTATTGCTTCTGATTTCTACGGTAAAATTGGTAGAATTTAATCCGAATTGCTCTCTTATATCTCTGCCGCTGAAGTGCTTATTGCCAACCCTGATTTTTAATACTCTTCCTCCATCGCTTCTCTCAAGTATTTCTATCTCATTTTCAATATTTTTCTTATCCAACTTAACAGTATTATCTAAAGACATGATTCCCGATATAAAATTATCTATGCTTATTTCCTGTATGCTTACCAAATTAGGTGAATGTTCTTCATACTCACTCAACACACTTCTCAAATAAGGAACTTTATTGACCCATACATTTTCCGAATTCTCGGTGACCCCACCGCTGGTAGAATGAAATACTGCATCTATCAGCTTGTCTTCATATACAATTACCTCGCCTTTAGTAGAAGACACTGCTTCATAAATCTTCTTGTAATCTTTGCCTAAAGTATGAGGATCCGTATAGGCCTGGCAGTGGGTAGAATCGGTACAAATATCAGCACCGGGATATGCACTGCACCCTTTTCCTCCAAAGCTTATCATCCTTAAAAGTGTATAGGTTCTGGCTGCAAGGGTCTGAGCTTTCAATGCTTCTATGTGAAAGCTGGCAGGCATTTCTGCGGCCACAACTCCCAGGATATACTCTTCAAATTCCATGGTTATCAATTGGTCTTTTTTGCAATCATAGACATTCAAATATAGCTTATCTTCGGGTTCATCCCTTCTAACCTCTTTTTTAGAGCAGCTGATTATTGCAACAGGCAATGCAAAAATCAAAAAAAATATCAATATAATTACCAGCACATAATTTCTCATTGGTTCACCTCTTAAACTCAGCTTTTTTCTGGTATACTTAATACTATTTTTGAGTTTGAAAGGTTATGCCAATTATTTTTTGGCAAATATCAGTATTTTCTGTTTGTTTTCGTCGAAGGATTTATAAGATAATTTATTGTTTTTTATCGTCTAATGTTATAAAATTGATGTGTTGAGTATTCCTGGGGGTAGTGCTATATGACTAAGAAAGATTTGCAAAAAAAAATAGAAATCATGAGAGAAGAACTTCATGATTTGATAGATATATATGGAATTGATAATGATACTGTGCTGGATTATAGCCAAGAGTTAGATAAATTATTATATGAGTTCCAAAAATCTGAAGAATAATATAACATAAATGTTTAGTATTCATAAGGGAACAAAGGAGAACCAATGCAGATATATGTATTATCATAATAATGACTATAACGCATTGCAACTTGCATATTTATCTTTTTTCCATTGGAATAGATAAAGTTATCTATTATGTCTGTATAAGCAGAAATGCTTGTCAGCTCATCACTGTTGATTTCCTCTACTTTGTATCCATCAATAACATCAAGGAACCCATATATAATATTATGTTTTTCTTCATCCTTCATTTTCCCTTGATACTTTCCTATAACTGATACATAAAGATCTATGGGTAAATCAACCTTTGCCAGCGCTTTTTCAATACTCTTCTTTTCCATCAGTATGCTATCCTCAAACAAATCACTATATTTTATATTGATGGAACAGTAGGTTTTTTCATCTTTATCATCATTTCTGAAGGATTCTATAGATATGGCATACTCTGCCTTATCATCGACTATATCTAATGTTCCTTTGCTCATATCTTCATAGACTTCTACTTCTCTTGTTGGGTTTTCTCGGTTAAGATCTAATGCTTCAATCAACTGATCCAATTTTGAGCTCATAGATTCTTTATCCATAAAACTTCTGTTTAATATGCTCCAACCGGATAATAGTACTTCTTCTATTTCTGCATTGGTTTCTTTTAGATATGAAAGAATAAATTCCTTCTCTTCCATATGAATATTGGCTTTAGCATCCATGGATATGAAACCAGATACCAGCAATAGCATGATGCCAATGGCAATAATAATCTTCTTTATTTTTCTCATTTATTCCATCCCCCTTTGTTTAAATTATTGCCTACTATATAGGGGGATATACATTATTTATCTATGCCCTGGTACAAACTCCATAGGTCTCTCTTTTAATATGCCAAAACGATAAAGGATACTCTCACAGATTCGCTCAGATGCAAATCCGTCACCATATGGGTTTACTGCATTGGCCATTTTATCATATTCACTTTTATCTTCTAAAAGTTGGGATGTCAAAGAATAAATGCTGTCCATTTCTGTACCCGCAAGTTTCAAGGTGCCAAATTCTATGGCTTCCGGCCTTTCTGTCTCACTGCGGAGAACCAAAACCGGTTTCCCTAAAGAAGGGGCTTCTTCCTGGAGGCCACCTGAGTCCGTTAGAACCAGGTAACACCTATCCATCAGATTATGCATCTCCAAAACATCGATTGGGTCTATCAGATGTACCCTTTCTTGTGCACCAAGTATTGAATAAACAGTATCTCTGACAGCGGGGTTCATGTGAACAGGATATACTAATTCTACATCCTTATAATTTTCTACAATCTTCTTTATAGCAAAGCATATGTTTTCTAGGGGCTGACCTAGATTCTCCCTTCTATGGGCAGTGACCAATATGATTCTGCTGTTATAATCTATTTTATTAAGTACAGGATTAACAAATACATAATTTTTGTTTACTGTAGTTTTTAAAGCATCTATAACCGTATTTCCCGTCACAAAAATATTATCTTCGGAAACTCCTTCCCTGATTAAATTTCTCTTTGAGTTTTCAGTAGGGGAAAAATGCATATCTGCCAGTACCCCTGTAAGCTTTCTGTTTATCTCTTCAGGGAAGGGGTAATACTTATTGAAGGTCCTAAGACCGGCTTCCACATGTCCCAGCAAAACCCTATTATAAAAAGCAGCCAAAGCTCCCGAAAAAGTGGTGGATGTATCACCATGAACCAGCAGCATGTCAGGCTTTACTTCCTTGATAACATTATCCAACCCTGTAAGGGAATTCACCATTATATCTGTCAAGCTCTGTCTATCTTTCATAATATCCAAATCGAAATCCGGCTTTATTTGAAAAATTTCCAAAACCTGATCCAGCATCTGTCTATGCTGGGCTGTAACACAAACCACACATTGAAAATGAGGGTTCTTTTGCATTAGATTGATCAGAGGTGCCATTTTTATGGCCTCCGGTCGTGTACCAAATACTGAAAGAATTTTTATCATACTTTCCTCCTAAAAAAAGCACAGCCACCTTTAGGCCGTGCTGTTTTTCTCAATTATTTATGCATCAAATTTATTACGGGTGTCTCCTGTTTCTAACAACCCTAAATATTTTACCCCCATAGAGGCTAATAGAAAAACCACAAATACAAGTATATATGCAGTTTTTAGCTTTGTCTCCACCAAAGCAACAGCTCCTGCACCCAAAATGGCACTTATGGAATACAAGGTCAAAACAGCCTTCTTTTGGCTATACCCCTTATCCAGCAACCTATGGTGCAGATGGCCTTTGTCTGCTTCCACCACTGACCTACCGTTGACAAACCTCCTGATCATTGCAAGTAGAGTATCAAATATAGGCAGACCCATTGCAAAGATAGGAACCAACATGGATAAGGCTGCAGCACTCTTCAAAACGCCTAAAACGGAAATCACCGACAGCATATATCCTAAAAACATAGCTCCTGTGTCTCCCATGAATATCTTGGCAGGGTTAAAGTTGTAAGGCAGGAACCCAAGAATAGAGCCTGCAAGTATAGCAGTCATAATTATGATATAAGGATTTTCGGGTCCTGTGAGCAAAGCCACAGTCAAAAGAGTCAATGACGATATGGCTGATAAACCTGCTGCTAACCCGTCAAGACCATCTATCAAATTGAAGGCATTAGTCAACCCTACAATCCAGAGCAATGTTACAGGATAAGCAAATACTCCTAACTCTATCCACTGTTTATCAAAGATAAAATCCAGCGGATTGGTTATCCTATCTATCCTTGCACCGCAATACATGGCTATAATAGCTGCCAATATTTGAACAGCAAATTTTATCTTAGGTGAAAGAGGTTTTCTATCATCGAAATAGCCACATATAACTATTAAGGTGGCTCCGGCCAAAACCCCAATAATCTTCTTATTGAGGGGCAGATACAATAGCATTCCTACAATACATGCAAAATATATAGATAACCCGCCAAGCAAAGGAGTCGGCCTCTTATGAACTCTTCTATTATCACTTGGTACATCTATGGCTTTCACTTTCTCTGCCCACTGCTTCACAAAAGGAGTAACGCAATATGCAAAGACGGCTGGTACTGCAAAAGCCATAATCAAGTTTTTCATTATATCACTCCTGGGTATTAATTAATAATCTGTCCAATATTTTCATTTTAAAACAAATGCTTATCATTGTCAAACTTGTATTTTTCAGGTTTTATCAGTTCTTCCCCATATTATTTTTTACTTTTTCGGTAAAATAACATGATGTAAAATTTTCTTTATTTTGAAATCAATAATTTTTTGGAACCACTAAAAACACAAAAACCACTGAATTTCATATTTTTGTAGCTATAAATTTCTTTGCTGATACGTTAATGGTTTTTGGAAGTTAGTACATTTCAGTTTGTACGCTATATGGGGCACAAGACATGAGAGTTTCGCTATACCCATATAGTCTAATACTCAACGCTAGCCTTAGAAAGACATAGCGCATTTGCCTATTTGTCTGTTTACCCATTAGTCCATTTTGGTGATTGTAATTCCTGATTCCTCTAGCATTTCGATGGCTAGAGGGTCATTATATTGTTCCCTCAATACTATCCTTTTTATTCCAGAGTTTATTATCATTTTTGTGCAAAGTACACATGGGGATAAGGTTGTATAAATAGTCGCGCCTTCAATGGCTATACCAAAAACCGCTGCTTGAATTATTGCATTTTGCTCTGCATGAAGGCCTCTGCATAATTCATGCCTTTCACCGGAAGGTACATTATAATTAGCTCTGGTACAACCTACTTCAGAACAATGCTTAAGGCCTTTAGGAGCTCCATTGTAACCTGTGGACAATATGCGGTTGTCCTTGACAATTAATGCTCCCACCTGCCTTCTTAAGCATGTAGATCTCTTCCTTATTACTTCCGCAATCTCCATGAAATATTCATCCCAAGAAGGCCTATTCTTATCATTATTCATAATATTCTCCTTTGGATAATTTACTTAGTTCCAAATAGCCTATCGCCTGCATCTCCCAATCCTGGCACTATGTAACCATGCTCATTAAGCCTTTCATCGACAGCTGCTACGTATATATCAATATCTGGATGTACTTTTAGCACCGCTTCAATGCCTTCTGGTGCCGCCAATAAATTAACCAGTTTTATATTTTTCGCACCTTTTTCCTTTAAAAATGTTACTGCAGCGATGGCTGAGCCTCCTGTAGCCAGCATAGGATCTAATACTATCAGCTCCCTTTCTGCTACATCAGTAGGCAGCTTGCAATAATATTCAACAGGTTTTAAAGTTTCAGGATCTCTATAAAGTCCGATATGTCCTACTTTAGCTGTAGGTACCAGTTTTAATAGTCCATCTACCATCCCCAATCCGGCTCTCAAGATTGGAATAATGCCTAATTTCTTTCCCGATATTACCTTAGACGTAGTTTTACATATGGGAGTTTCAACTTCCACTTCTTCCAGGGGTAGGTTTCTTGTCACTTCATAACCCATAAACAAAGCCATTTCTTCAGTGACTTCTCTGAACTCTTTAACTCCTGTGTTTTTATCTCTCAGTATAGTCAATTTGTGCTGTACCATAGGATGGTTTATTATGTGCACATTGTTTCCAAAATCTTTCATAATTTTCCTCCTTATATTTGAACTCTGAACACAGATTACCTAGCATCTATCTTCTATACTTTTCTTCGATGGCCCCAATTTTACCTACTCGTCTTTCGTGTCTTCCTCCTAGGAATTCGGTTTCCAGCCAAATATCCACTATCATTTTTGCCAATTCTACTCCAATTACCCTTTCTCCAAGAGCCAGCACATTGGCATTATTATGCTCCCTTGAAGCCTTTGCGGAGAAACAATCATGACAAAGGGCTGCTCTAACTCCTGGTATTTTGTTGGCTGATATGGATATTCCTATACCGGTTCCGCAAATAACTATGCCTCTATCAAACTTTCCTGAAGCTACCGCTTCTCCTAATTTCTCCCCAAAATCAGGATAATCCACCGATTCATCGGAATAAGTCCCGTAATCTTCATATTGGATATTTTTACTCTCCAAATGCTTTATTATTTCCTGTTTCAATCTAAAACCGCCATGATCACTGGCTATAACAACTTTCACAAGAATCAGCTCCTTTTTTTATAGAACTCAGAGCTCTGAACTCAGGGCTCAGAATTTTTGAACTATGAACTATGAGCTAAGAGATAAAAGAACTCAGAGCTCAGAATTTTTGATCTTGGGTATTTCTTTTGAGTTAGCCACTGGCCACTGGTCGCTAGCCTCTTGCATTTTTGTTGGGTTATTTATGTTGCCACTGGTCGATGGTCTTCAGTCTCTAGTTTTTGTTAAAGTATTTTAAGTTGGTCAGTAGTCGCTGGTCTCTAGTCTATTGACTTCTGTCATGGTATTCCTTATAAGTTTGTTGTGGGGTACGAGTTTCAAGTGTTCTGAAAATCCTATTTCGGTTGCTCGTCAGCCTTGTTTTCTACTTTTTGTCTTACTTTCTCTACTATCATCTCTAAATATTTCAAGATTTCGTCTCTGCATTTTTTATAGGTCTCCAGGTCATATCCAAAGGGATCTGATATGTCTCCCTCTTGTCCACCGGTTGCATATTCTACCAGAGTATACACTTTATCCTTAGCATCCGGGATTATTCTCAACACATGTTCTTTATGAGACCCAGTCATAGTAAGGATTAAATCTGCTTCCGTCATCAGGTCCATGTTTATCTTTTGGGATCTATGGCTTGAAAGGTCTAAGCCCAATTCCTTTACAGCCTCTAATGCATTATCGGAAGCAGGCAAAGGAGTATAGACTGAAGTCCCAGAAGACTTTACCCTAACCTTATCGTCCAATTTCTCCCTTTTCAATATTTCCTTAAACAATATTTCTGCCATACTGCTTCTACAGGTATTGCCTGTACACACAAATAACACATTAAACATAACCTTACACCTCTACAATATTAAATCCTGCAGCTTTTTTCATCCTGTTCATCACTGCCAGACCCAGATGTTTTTCACTTATGGCTTCAGCAAATATCATATCCACATCAAGCTTGTCAAACTCCCTTAAAGCGCTGAAAAAATTATGTGCCAACTCTTCACTGTCATCTTTGCTGCCTAAAGTTATTGAAATATAGTCCTTGTAATAACCTACATTTTCATCTACAGTCAAAATTCCTACCTTTAATCCTTCTCCTTCAGCCCTATTGGCAAGCTCCAACATCTTTTCCCTAACCTTATCCTCATCTCCTCTAACTACTGTCATAGGAGCTTTGGGAGCATAATGGGTATACTTCATCCCCGGTGATTTAGGAATTACATCTGGTTCCAATATGCCTTTGTCAATTTCTACAGACCCTAATATTTTTTCCAGCTCTTCCAAAGTGGCTCCCCCTGGCCTTAATATAGTTGGTTTATCCCCGGATATATCCAATACAGTGGACTCTATTCCTACCTTGGTATCTTTCGAACACAGTATTATATCCACCCTTGTATCCATATCTTTTATCACATGCTCTGGATTGGTAGGACTAGGTCTGCCGGATATATTGGCGCTAGGTGCTGCAATAGGCACTCCGCTGCTTTCTATCAAACTTAAAGCTATGGGATCATCAGGCATTCGAATGGCAACTGTATCCAAGCCTGCTGTAACTTCATCAGGTATGTTCTTTGATTTTTTAAATATTATAGTGAGGGGCCCCGGCCAGAAAAAAGCAATAAGTTTTTGGGCTTTTTCAGACAAAGGCTCCCCTATACAATAGAGGAGCATATCATAATTTGAAATATGTACTATCAATGGATTGTCAGAAGGCCTGCCTTTAGCCTCAAAAATACGGCTAACGGATTTACTATCAAGAGCATTGGCACCTAATCCATAAACTGTCTCAGTAGGAAAAACAACAGTGCCTCCTTGTCTAATAACCGCTGCCGCTTCATCTATGACTTTTTTGTTTATATTGTTATATTCTAAATAGAAGACTTTTGTTTTCATAGGTGGTTATCCTCCCATATTGAACGAGGATTAGTTCAATGATAAAACTACAAATATAATAGCACAAATATATTTTGTGAGCAATAAAAAGATTTTATTTATACATCATAAAAAATCATTTTTCTATCCCAAGGCTTTAGTTATATAAAGCCCCATAAGTAATCCTACCAACATTCCCACCATTGTGGCTCTGCCTTTGTATAGAGTCTGAGTTTTGGGTATCAGTTCGCCACAGGTTATATAAAGCATGGCGCCGCCTGCAAAACCTAAACACAAAGATATAAATACAGGGGATATATTTCCCAACAGGGCTCCGATAAAGGCACCAATACCTGTAGGTATCCCTGCCAAAATGGTATAACCCAGTATCTTTACCCTATTATATCCACCTATTCTTAAAGGTACTGCCATGGCTATACCTTCCGGCATATCATGAAGGCCTATTACAATAGCCAGACTAAGGCCTATAGAATCGCTAGCCGCAAAACCGGAACCTATAGCAAGCCCTTCTGGGAAATTATGAAGTGCTATACCTAATCCCAACAAAATTCCGCTCTTTATGAAGCTCTTGCTTATACTTCCTCCCATACTCTTGGCTTCAGCTGCTCCCACTATCAACCCATCTATAATAAAAATTACGACCATACCTAATAGTATACCTGCAAATCCAATAATCATGCCTCCAATATCAAAAGCATGGGGAAGCAAATCGAAGCAAACCACTGCCAGCATTATACCTCCTGTGAAACCTAAGAGCGCTCCCATAAATCTTTTTCCTGGTTTCTTCAAAAAAAATACTATTGCTCCTCCTAAGCCCGTTCCCAACATTCCGGACAAAAAGCCTATAATAGTAACTGCAGCCATTCTGTTCATTTATTTACCCTCCAGGTTAATCTCTTAATAAATCTATTCATCAAGATATAAAAAAAGAACAGAACAATGAAATGAAGACTATCATCACTCTGCTCTATATGTTTTAGGCCCATTGTCCTTTACACGGCTTACACTGCCTCCCTTAGAAACCTCGATGGGAACTGCAAACATGATTCCTGTATCTGGTTTTGACATATCTCCTCCGCAGATTTTCTCTACCCGCTCCATAATGCTTTCTAGTTTCTCCCTATTTTCCACTACTGTAAAAAGAGTCTTGTTATTAGCTATTCCTGTATCCAAAGCCTTCATAAAGCTTCCTATAAGAGGTATCTCTTTGCCTATGCTTTTTCTAAGTCTTCCGGCTCCAACAGAATCAACTATAGTAGCTCCAGTTATACCTATATCCTTCATATTGATTAGTATTTCATTCAAACACTCAGCCTTATTGAGAACTATAAATAATGCGTACATACGGGCACCTCCAGTCATATATTTACCCCCCATAATTATACCCCCTTTACTCTCATAAAGCACCATAAATTTTATAATTATTTTGTTTATTCAAAAGACCTTTTTAAAAAGGGCGGAGTCCCAATAGTTGTAATCAGTATCATAAATATTATAGAAGCAAACAATCCTTTTGGGATTACACCAAGTTTCAACCCTATATCTGTTACTATCAGAGCCACCTCTCCTCTAGGCACCATCCCTATACCTATCTGCAACGATTCTTTTTTCTCAAATCCTAAAAGTTTGGCTATCCCTCCACAACCTATCATCTTACCAAGTACAGCAGCTGCTAAGAGAACCATGCCAAAAGGCAAATCATAAAACATTTGACTTATGTCAACTTTCATCCCAGTTACCACAAAGAATATAGGGGTTAAAAGTACATATGATAAATCTTGTATGCTATTGGTTATCTTCCTTCTGAAAGGTGTTTCAGATAATACTATGCCTGCTAAATATGCACCTATTATAGCCGCTACTCCCATCTCCTCTGCAAAAAAACCAAAAAGCAAGCAAAATACTAAAGCGATAACCGCAATATTTTTGCTGGTATTCTTTGTCAAAAAATATCTTCTGGAAAATCTTATTATTAATAAACCTATTATAAAAGATACAACAAAAAATAACAGGAGCTTTACAATGACGGAAATAAAACTATGCCCCTCTCCAGGACTTACAAAACCTGTCATCAAAGATAAAAGCACTATTCCCATTACATCATCTATTACCGCTGCCCCTAATATGGTCATCCCTTGTGTAGTTTTAAGCTTATCGATTTCTCTGAGGGTTTCTACAGTTATACTTACAGATGTTGCAGACAGTATGACCCCTATAAATACCCCTTCCAACAATGGATTGCCAAATAAGCTGCTGGCAGCTATGCCCAGTGCTATCGGCAAAACAACTCCTCCAATAGCTATAATAAAAGCGGTTTTGCCGGATCTTATCAATTCATTTAAATCAGTTTCTAATCCTGCTATAAACATCAAAAGGATTACTCCGAGATCTGACATATGTAAAAAAGTCTCTGTAGGAACTACAATATTCAGTACAGAAGGACCTATTATTATTCCAAATATAAGTTGACCTAAAACCACAGGCTGGTTAAACTTTTTGGATATGTATCCGCCTAAAGTTGCAGAAGCAAGAATCGTCGAAAGCTGCAGCAAAAATAACATTGCCCCATCCCCCTATTCTATCCGAACATTAGTGTATGTAATGTTATATCAATTATAGCTTTAATAAATAAAATATCAAATGTCGTTAGTTGAAGGCTTAAAATCATTTAGTAAATAAAATGCAAGAAAAAATGCAAAAAATATGTGACTGCCTTTTCGACAATCACATATCATTATTCTATTCTTCATTGTTTTTAAGCTTTTCTGCCTGATCTGTAGTTATAATGGCTTCTATCATTTCATCCAAATCACCATCAAGGAAATCATTTAATCTATAAAGGGTTAGGCCTATTCTATGATCTGTAACTCTTCCTTGGGGAAAGTTGTAAGTCCTTATTCGCTCACTTCTATCTCCTGTGCCTACTTTACTTTTTCTTTCACTGGCAATCTCTGCATTTTTCCTTTCGATCTCCGCATCTAGCAATCTGGTTTTTAGTATTTTAAGAGCCTTCTCTTTGTTTTTTAATTGAGACTTTTCATCTTGGCAACTTACTACTGTACCTGTAGGAATATGAGTAACTCTGACTGCTGAATCTGTGGTATTTACACTCTGTCCTCCATGACCGCTGGACCTGAAAACATCGATCCTTACATCATTCATATCCAACTCAAAATCTATATCATCTGCTTCAGGCATTACTACCACAGTAGCAGTGGACGTATGAATCCTGCCTCCTGCTTCTGTAGTTGGTACCCTTTGAACCCTATGGGCTCCGCTTTCATATTTTAATCTGCTGTAGGCACCCTTACCGTTTATCTCAAATATTACTTCTTTATAACCCCCAATGTCAGTAGGGTTGGAGCTCAATATGTCCACCTTCCAGCCTTGGCGTTCTGCATATCTTGTATACATTCTGAATAAATCTCCTGCAAATAAAGCAGCCTCTTCTCCACCTGCAGCCCCTCTTATCTCCACTATGACATTCTTTTCATCATTGGGATCCTTGGGAAGAAGCATAATCTTTAGCTCCTCTTCCAAAGCCACCTTTTTTTCTTCCAAATCAGACAGCTCCATCTTGACCATTTCCAGGAGTTCTTTATCCTCCTCTTCTCTGAGCATCTCCTCTGAGTCTTCAATATCTTTTATAACTGTTTTATACTCTCTGAACTTCTGAACCAGAGGCTCAATATCTGAATGCTCTTTGACCAGTTTCTTCCACTGATTTTGATCTGCGATTATCTCCAGATCACTTATTTTATTGCTTAAATCTTTATACTTATCTTCTATAAACTCAAGCTTGTCAAACATACTAATCTACTCCTCCAAAAAACAATATACGATTCTATCTAAACCTGCTAAATCCTTTTCTATTATAATATCCTTAAAAATTCCTTTATCTTCAAGATGTTTTGCTAAGACAGGGCCTTGATCCCAACCGATTTCAAAGGCCAATAAACCGCCTTTTTTTAACAACTTACAAACATCTTCTAATATTCTATCATAAAACTCCATGCCATCTTCTCCACCGTAGAGAGCTAAGTGGGGTTCAAAGCCTCTGACACTGGTGGGAAGACTTTCCATATCCTTTTTTGAAATATATGGAGGATTTGAGACCAATGCATCCAATTTTCCCTCCAGACCTTCTTCAAATAATGGCTCCAGCAAATCTCCCTGGAGCAGTTTCATCCTGCTTTCCAATCCATGCCTTTTTATGTTCTTACTGCAGCACTCCACAGCATGATGGGAAATATCAGAAGCATAGACAAAGGAGTCAGGTAAATAATAGGCAAGGCTCACTGCAATAGCGCCTGTGCCTGTACATACATCAGCTATTACAGGATTGTCTTTATCCCTCAAAAGCTCTAGTACTTTTTCCACCAATACTTCCGTATCCGGCCTGGGTATAAGCACATTTTCATGGACATAAAAATCTAAACTCATAAACTCCTGATGTCCGGTTATATATTGTATAGGCTTTCCTTTTTTCCTCTCCTCTATCAGCTGAAAAAATGCTTCAACAGTTTTGTCATCTACAAGCCTATCCCTGTATATTACCATATCCACCTTGCTGTATCCGCTGATATATTTTAACAATAATTGTCCATCTAAATAAGGACTGTTAATACCCGCCTCCTTTAATATAGAGGCACCTTCTCTCAATAGGTTTCCTATGGTATAAGCTACCATAAATCAGCATCCTTATCTTCCACCAGAACATTTTTCAAGGCCTCAATTGCTACTTCTATTTGGCTGTCATCCGGTTCTCTGGTAGTAATCTTCTGAAGCCACATCCCAGGTGCAGAAACAATGGAAACCAGCTTTGAGTCGCTCCTTCCTGCCCATTTGATTATCTCATAGGAAATACCTGCCACAATAGGCAGCAGTGCAATTCTGGTTACAACCCTGACAAGAATATTAGGCCATTTAAAAAGTGAAAAAAGCAATATACTCACTATCATAACTATAAACAAAAAGCTGGTGCCACATCTTGGATGAAGCCTTGTATACTTCCGCACATTTTCAACGGTAAGCTCTTCACCGTTTTCATAACAGAATATACTTTTATGCTCTGCTCCGTGATACTCAAAAACTCTGGCGATATCCTTCATCTTAGATATGATAGCTATATAACTTATAAATATGATTATCCTTATAATGCCCTCCATCATATTCATAATAATGGGTTTTTTTGCAACTGGTGCCAAAAGACTTACTGCAAAAGTAGGAAGCAATATGAACATACCGACAGAAAAAGCTATTGACAACACCACAGCAATAGGAATCATATTTTTTTCCATAAAATTTTCAAATTTTGTCGGCTTTTTATCCGGTTTCTCCTCTTCTTCTTCGAAAAATTCTGCAGAATAAGAAAGAGCTTTAACTCCTATTACCATAGAATCTATAAATGCAAATATTCCCCTTATTATAGGTGTTTTGGAAATCTTCTTTCTGTTTGATTTCAGTTTTTCTTTTTTTAAAGCAATTTCACCATCTGGTTTTCTTACGGCTATGGCAATGTCTTCAGGACCTTTCATCATAACTCCCTCAATGACAGCCTGACCGCCTATACTGGTCTTTTTCATTTCTATTCCTCACAATCTAAAAAAGCTTCTGGTCGCTGGCTGCTAGCTTCTAGCTACTGGCCTCTGGCTTCTTGCCACTGGCTTCTGGACTCTAGATTCTAGCTTCTGGCCACTGGCCCCTGGCTTATAGACTCTAGCATTCTTCTACTTTTTACAAGAAGCTAGCGGCTAGCAGCTAGTGGCTAGTAGCCAGCGGCTAGCAGCTAGTAGCTAATAATCGTTACGCAATTTTAATTATATATTAGCCAATTTAATATTACAATAGAATGGTTTGATAAAAAAAGCGGCCATAGGCCGCATTTGGATACGACCTTAGATACTACCTATAATCATCTATAGTGTAATGGATTCCATCAACACCTGTGTAATCTTCTGGTACCATTGGGCCTCCACAGTTTTCACATCGAAAACGTGGAGGTTCCTCTATGTCTCCATCATCGCTTATATCAAATATTCTTACTATATCCTCAGGTATCAGTTCTTCCGTATTGCATTCTAAACATATATATTTTACTTCCCTTTTTACTTTTTCTTTTGCTCTTATTTCCATTTTTTTCTTCTTTATCTTTGCTCTTCTCTTGTCTTTTATCGCCTACACCCCCTCTATATAAATAATGGCTCTATTTTCCCTTTACCAAGTTTTTTTATTATTCCATATGTATCCTCTAATTCTTTGATTTCTTTATATATTCTTCGCTCCTCTCTCCTTTTTATCTTTATTTCTAAATTTATACATCTCCAATCATATATTCCTTCCAATTGCATTATACTTTTACAGTTGGGACATTCTATCGGATCAATTCCATATATCTTCATTATTCTAAAACGCCAGTTCCTTAATTTTTTCATCGCTTCTTTTTTCTTTTCATCTATTGTTTTAAGTAGCTTCCTTTTATGTTGATGGTTTCTTGAGTATAGCCCATAATTCCTTACCATCTTAAATTGCTTCTCCGGTATATGCCTTATTAATCTCCCTATAAATTCTTTTGCTTCTATGGTTTCTTCCATCCTCTTCCCATCTTCATGTCTTTCATACCAAAAACTTACCTTTTGTCCATCATATTTTATTATTCTACTTTCTGCTATTGCTGGTCTTCCCATATATCTGCCTATATATTTCGCTGCTTCTTTGGCATTTTTCATTTCTCCTTTTGCATACACATAAAATCCCTTGCCATATCTTTTATACATAACATTTTTTAGTGCTTTCATTTTCTTTTTCCCTATTTCTTTCTCTAAATTATTCAGAAGCACTGTTTCCCATCTAAGCCTTAACATTTTATATGGCATATAATTTATCTTTTTCCACTTCCCACTCTTACCTATAGCTCCTAATGTCATCATTACATGTACATGTGGGTTCCATTTTAAATCTCTCCCAAATGTATGTATAACTGCAACTATTCCTGGCATATATTTCTCTTTCTTGTTCCAATCTTCACACCAACTCTTAATTACTTCTGCTGCGCTCTTTGGTAATATTTCCAGTAATCTTCTTTCCTTTAAAAATATTTCTCTCATATCTTCAGGTATTGTAAATACTACATGTTTATGTTTGTAATTGATTATTCGATTTACAAAGTTTTCTACCCAATTGTCTTTATATATCTTGCCACATGAAGTACAAAAACGACTTTTACAGGTAAAGGCTACTCTCTTTATCTCTCCACATTTTGGACATTTATATTTTGTGTAACCTTTACTTTCATTCCTACAATTAATCATTTTGTTAACTTCAAATATTACATTTTTTCTAACTCTTGAACCGTTTTCTTTAAGAAATGCTCCAAAGTGATCTTTAAATATCTGCTGAATTATATTTGTTTTACTCATTTTTTTGTCTCCATATTTTTTGCTTAACTTCAATATCTTCATTTTACTTGATTTTAAAACATTTGTGCAGACCAAAAAATTTATACTTTCCTTAGCAATAAAAAAAAGCCCTATTTCTAGGGCATCAGATAAATCCGTTGT
>JAAYMO010000077.1 GCA_012521375.1 Clostridiales bacterium | reverse complement strand
GTACCATTCTCTATCATTTCCTGGAGCTTCGCCGGATTTTCCTTCATCAAAGGAAGAGTTTCGTTCAAATAGGTATCTATAGCTTTTCTGTTCTTGGCCAGAATCACATGATGCATATCTCTGCCTTCCGTAGACTTTCCTAAAGCCATGTACTCAAGATATCTGTGATCCTTAGCCTTCAGGAATATCTCATCGATGGCCGGTTTTATCTCATCCCAAGTATGGTAGCTGTCATAAGCATTGAGCTTTATAGCTCCCTTTGCCATTGAACCTGTATTCTTATTTCTTGCAACCAGATCATAGGTTCCTATAAGATTTGGATACAATCTTCTGGCAGTTCCGCTTAAATCGCTTGTACCATATGGCATATCAAACTCTATCTTGGCTCTTACGGTGTTATCGCTTTCAACTTTCACTTCTATTAGATTGATGAAAGGATCTCCTGTATAACCGCCGGATCTGTATTTCTTCCAGTCTGATAGAGGTTTACCTCCATAGGTCCACTCTAGATCCTCGGCAGTCACTGCTTCACCAAGATTGAATCTTGCCTCAATAACTCTTTTCTCAGTCATGGAAGCCTTGTTGTTGCTAAGCTCCATCACACCTGTAGCCTCTTTGATATCCATAAGAGATGTGTATACGGCATTTGCTAGCATCCTGAAGTAATGCTTCGGCTGTCCTTTATTTGCCAGATTGAAAGCAAACAATGTTATAGGTGTATCGTTGTATTCGCCTTGAACTGCCAAAGCTGCTCCTTTAACTTCCTCACTACCTGGCCACCAGCCTGCTTTGAAATAATCTTCATCAGCAGTGACTCTAGCCAGTACCTTCACATCATCAGACACAGCAGTAAAGTATGTTCCGCTGCCATAGGGATTCAATATATACTCTTCTTCTTTATAATTTGAGTTAATTAGGCTGTCTTTTGCTAATTTTGACTTGAAAAGTCCTTCATAATATGTGGATCTTCGCCCAACAGCCAATATACCGTTCGTGCCTACAAAACTTATAGGATTAGGTCCTATGCCTACATAAGGAATTCCTGCTTCTATATAGCTCTTTACATTGGTTGAACCAGTAGCCAGTATTATATTGCCCTTTGTCAAATTTGTGGTATAGTCAAAGCCTAACTCTTTCAGCACAAACTCTATATTGCCACTGCCGGCCAAAGCTATCTCAGGCTTAGGAATCTCTTTAATCAAGCTTCCTCCATCAAAAGGCAGTACCTGTAGATAGTATTTGTCTTTTATCATATACAAGCCCTTATGACTTACCACGAAATCTCCTGCTTCATAACCATTTCCGGAAGACAGGGTCATGCTTACCTTTTCGCCTTTTTTCAGTAGCTCGTTGATTCCTCTTATGGCATCATTGCTATTATTCTTTATGATGTAATAATCTGAAGCATTTGGAGTCTGAGTCTTCGGCATATTAACTTCAGTGATTCTCTCCGTCTTGCCTTCAAATACTCCTTTTTCTCTTATTTCATCCCTGTCAAATCCCCATACATCATGGAAAACCATAACCGTTTCTGCATACATATCATCAAAGGATGAAATATCAAATCCATCCGAAAGAACTGCATTGGCATATCCTCTTATGGCTTGATGCATATCCACCACATAGGTACCTTTTGGATAAGTTTTGCCTCCTACCACTACATTTTCTGTAGTCCTATCCACAAGTATGCCGTTTCTCAACAGATAATCTACCATCAAATGAGCTTCCAATATGTTTTTCTGCATTGATGGATCAACGGGTATTACATAATATTCCGGGAAGAAATTATCATTATCCCCCCTAGGTCTTCCTACCACATTGCCGTTGCCGTCTACAAACTCCTTATCCACTAATTCTTTTGCATCGATGTTTTCTACTCCTCTTCTGAATATCTCCAATTGATTATTATAAAGCTCATCTTTATTATCCAAAGCAAATTTTGCAGCCGCCAAACCGCAGGCTATAAGAGCTTTGCAAGAATGCTCATTGATATCCGGTATTTCAATGGTATGGCCTAATGCTCCATGATGCATAGCATACATTGGAGTATATACAGGTGAGCCATCATCCCAACCGCTTTCATAATCATCTCTTGGTATAATGAAGCTCTCATATCTTGTGCTTCCAATGCCTGCTTTGCCCATAGCATGGGCCTGCCTATACATGCTGTGTACCAGCAAATCGTATTCATAATTAGGATCGTGAGGTGGAGTAGTAGGCTCTATTAAGAACTCTTTCACATGACCGTGGAAATCCAAGAAAGTTAAAGGCTTCCACTCTACAATCCCCTTTATGGTATTTATAGCTTCAGGTTGAGTTTGAAAGGAACAATCTCTGTTGATGTCAAAGCCATTGACATTTGTTCGGGTATTATAGAATCTTCCGTCAGGATTTACGGTAAAGTTGAACAGGAATATGAAATTATTCAGTAACTCGGGAACGCTAAGTTTCACTGTCGTCTTTGTATTTGGTTTTTCATGCTTATTGCCATCAATATCTATATCTTCATATTCTACCTGATTTTTGGTAGCTAACAATTCAAGTAATCCCAGTATGGCATCCGGACCCGGTGCCTCATCAGGGTGAATATTGTTAAACCAAATGGGAATCTTGTAATCCAATAATTCTTTGTTATATATCTTCCTCTGCAATTCTGCAGGGTTTTCCAATGCCATAGGCAATAACTCATTCAAGTACTTGTCAACTGCAGCTTCGCTTTCTGCCAAAATTACAAAGTGACAGTCTCTTCCTTCTACACTTTGCCCCAATGACTTATACTCTATATATCTGCCTGATTTGGCATTTTTGATTATATTATCAATGGCAGGTTTTAGTTCATCCCAAGTATGGTAGCTATCATAAGCATTTAATTTAATAGGTGCAGATATAGCAACATCCCTATCCTCATCTGTTGCTGTCAGATCATAGGTGCCTAATAATCTAGGATAATAGGTCCTGGGATAAGGGCGCCTATCTAATGTATCTGTAGCTTCCCACTCATCATCTACATATCGGCCAAATGGCAGCTCAAACTTAATCCTTGCCTTAACTGTTGTGCCATCCAGATAGGGTTCTGTCTCAAATTTTATAAATGAATCATCTATCAATGTGCCATTGTTATAATTTATCTTTTTCCATTCTTCAAAGGGTATTCCGCCAAAGGTCCACTCAATAGCATCTAAATCAGGCATATAACCAAAATCCACTGCTACATCAAATACCCTTTCTTCTGTCATAGACGCCAGACTGCTGCTCAATCTCATTCCCTGGTACAAAGGTTCATCTATGTATAACAATAGATTGGTCAATACAGTTACGAAAGTATGGAGCCTATCCTGAACCCTTCCCGGGAATTCTCTCTCTATGAAATTGAGAGAATCTTTGCTGGTATGCATTATGGCACCATGCTTTACAGTCTGTAAATAACCATCCTTATCGCCTATCTCCCAATTGGTAGCTTCAAAATATGCATAGGGTATGCCAGCTCTTCTGAAATGTACATGATCGCTCCAATCACCGGTGGTTCCTTCAGGATAACTTGGATTGAGACCTGGATTGGTTCTAAGATCCAACCCTAGGTTTTTAGCTAATTCAAGAGCTTTATCTCTTACCCAGCCACCTTCAGGATCATCTTTAAATCCGCCATATACATAGGCAAAGTCTCCACCAATACATGAGTCAATATTGATCATTGCTATTGTATTGGCTATATCTTCCGAGGTCATATTTTGTACATAATGTCTGGATCCTCTCAAACCTATCTCTTCCGCCCCAAAGGCTATGAATTTTATGGTATAAGGTGTATCTATGTTAGCCAGTATCTCAGCAGCTTCCAGCATTATGGCTACGCCTGAAGCATTGTCGTCGGCTCCTAATCCGGCTGTAACAGAGTCATAATGTGCTCCTACTATTACAACCCTGTCGGATAAACCGGGCTTCGTGGCTACTACATTATAGTATCTGTAGGTATCTTGAGGCTCTTCGTCTACTGTTTCATCTTCTTCATATTCCGGTTCTTCTTCGATTTCTTCCTCTTCCTCGATTTCTTCTTCATCTGTCATTGCATCTTCTTCAGCTTCCTCTTCTTCATCGACTGCTGTTTCTTCCTGAGCTTCATCTGCATCCATTGATTCTTCTTCAGCTTCTTCCTCAGCTTCCGCTGCTACTTCTTCGAATTCTTCTATTTCTTTATCTGCCGATACTTCTTCCTGGGTTACTTCTACTTCTTCCATTAATACTTCTTCATATTCATCTTCATCCATCGGAACTTCTCCGTTTTCTTCAGCTTCTTCATCTACAACCGCTTCCTCTTCCCCATCTATTCCTTCTAATATCTCCTCTTCTATTGCCTCTTTAGTCAAATCTTCTTCCTCTTCTAATTCTTCAACCTCCACCACATCTACTTCTGCTGTAATTGCTGCTTCTTGAACTGCCGATTGTGTAATTCTTTCAAATCCTTGTACTTCTACAGAATAGCCAATATCCTCAAATACACCCTTAATATAGTCTCTAGCTTTATATTCATTCTCAGTACCTGCTCTTCTCGCACCAATAGTTTCTGAAAGATATTTTACATGGTCATATGCTCTATCTCCAAAGTCACCTGAACTAAACAAACCCACTCCTGACATGGCTAAGCCCATCACTTGGCCGCCTTCCAGGCTTTCTTCATCTTGCACCTCTATTTTTTGTTTGCTTTTAACCGCTCCATAGGGGTTTTCTTCTATTTCCCTTACCCCTACCATATCCTCAGGTGTCAAATCTCCTTCTCTATCTCTTATGATTTCTTCATAAGCATCTTCTTCATATGTTTTAAATAATTCTTGAGAAAAAGGTTTTACCGTTACAGGTTTCTCAACCTCTTCTTCTTTGGTGGGTACTGCCCCGAAAGGATTAGCCATATCAGGCTTTTCGAAAGAATCCACTTCATAGTCCCTGTGGCTGCCTTTTACGGCTTCCTTTCTAGTTTCCGGCATGTAGCTTCCAAGATCCGGTGAAGCAAAAGCCGATGAAAACACCATAGACAATATCATCACTACAGCCAGAAACAATGAAAAACGCTTTCTTAACATAAAATACCCCCCTTGCAATTTATTAGAAACTTGTTCAATATAATAAATGCTCACTAGTCCATTTTTATGCATAAAATGTATTAAAAAAATAATAAACCTTCGACATGAAGACTTAAATTGCGCAAAAAAAAACAGCTCTTAAAGCTGTTCTAATTAAACACTGATTCTGGCAGTATCCTCCACTCCCCAAAATCCTTTTCTAGGGCCAAACCCATTATGGTGTCTTTGTTATTTACAGTAACTTCCACATCAGCACAGGCAGTTTTATAATCTGATGATATAGATATGGTGCCGACGCTTTTTAATAATCCAATCTCCTGTTTATATCTATCGTTTATGCGAAAATAGTTGAGGGGCACCCTTCTTTGAAAATCAGTGGTCAAACATGCATACATGCCGACCAAGTCGCCCCTCTCATAGGCCTGAAAAAACTCCCTGATAATCTCCTCTATCTTTTTCTCCAAAACCACAAAACCCCCTTTTGCTTAAAACATCGGAGACGATTCTAAACCACTAACCCACTGGGAACTCTAAACCATTTGGGACAGCTCCTCCTGGCTCATCGGTCAAAAGTGAGCCATTGAGAACCGTCCCCGGTGGCTCACTTTACGACTATGATGAAGCCGTCCAGTTTTATCTCTTCTCCTGGTTTTATCTTCAATTGGAAGGTAAAGTTCTTAGCATCCTTCGGGATATCAAAATCCATACTCACCTGTTTCCATCTATACTGGAGATCAAAGCCGCTAAAAGGATAATTGCGATTTCCTACTCTCACATTAACTGTCATATTCTCCTTTGATGTTATCTTCCTAGCCCAGAATCTTATGCTCACTTTCTTTCCCCTCAAGTTCTTGTCCGCCAACAAAGTACTGAGATTTGCCCTGATGCCTGCATCCACATCTAAATCATTGAGGAGATGCAGCGAACTGGCAGAATCCATGTAATCTACTGTCATGATTCTGCTTTTCATATTGTCCATAGACCACATAACATTGAATCTGTCATAATAACCGCTGGGGGTAAGCTTGAAATTTTTTTCAAACAACTGCTCATAAACCGCATTATCATAAATCTTAGGCTTCTGCATATTTGGCCTTACAGTCTCGCCGCCTTTAACCTCCCTGAACCCTTTATCCATAACCTCTATATAAGTGGTCCTCTGTTTTTCGCTACTTCCTTTGTATTTTATAGTCAATGTTATTTTATAGCTGTTATTGGGAAATACTCCTATGGTAAAACTGTTCCTTCTGCTGGTATAAAGCAGGGTATTGCCGCTTTCTACTTTCCAAGACAAGCTGTTGATCAAATGATATGGATCATTCTCCTCTCTGTTATAACTGACAGATAACTTCTTGCCGTCACTGCCGTCATACACCGTAGCATTGAATACGGTATCCAATATATCCATATCCCTATCCTCTATTATCAAAACATCTTCATAATTTCTGAGCTTAAGAGAAACAATGACTCCTTTGGCCATTTCCTCCCTCTTATTTACATTTGGAACCAGATTAGTAACCTTATTATAAATCCTCACAGGATCCACCAAAGTAACATTCTCTACGCCTTTTACAACAGATAAAAAACTCTCTGCCGCTGAGTTAAATTCCCTTAAGGATTCATATACTCTGCCTAAATTATAGAAATACTCCACCGCTGGCAGCAGCTCAACAGCCTTCTTGGCATACTCTAAAGCTCCTCTATAATCTCTAGCATAAAAGGCGCTTACCGCCGCATTATTATAAGCTACCGCATTGTCAGACTCATACATGATAGAAGACGAGAAACTATCCTTAGCCATATCATATTCCTTTAATATATATTGGCACATTCCCCTCATAAAGAAGGCATAGGCTTTTTCATCCTGGTCTAATAAGTTCGTAGCCAAAAGTATATTATATTCGTCAATAGCATCCTCGTATTTTTTTTCGCTGTACAATTTATCCGCATTCAACAAAGATATTATGGAATGACTTACTTCCCAAGGATTCACATCAGAAATATCTATATCACTTTGAGGCCTTCTCAATTTAAAATACTGACTATAAATATTTGCACTTGATATGGCTAAAATCAAAATCAATGTAAATATGACAGCCTTTTCAAAAGTCAATTTCAATAGTTTCTCACCTCCCTGATTGCCTTAATTATATTCTAACCTACACCCTATAAACATTCAATTATATACACCCTCAGGTATTTTAAGTTTATATTACAATTTTGTAATAAAAGAAAAAAAGCAAAAATAATGAAACAAAACCAATATTATATCGTATTAAAATATAGAGTATCTTATATCATAGTGCGAGGAGAATGAAGTAATGAAAAAAAGAAAGAAACTTGTTATTATTCTGGTTATAATTGCATTGGTTGCTCTACTAGGAGCCAAATCCTTATTTTCTTCAAAAAACAATATTAAAATGGTAGATATTGCAGAAGCAGAAGGCACAAAACTGGTTCAGTCTATTTCTCTTACAGGAAATATAAAGGCTAAAGATGCAGAAGAAATACTGCTTCCTACAACCCAAAAAGTAACAAAAGTTCTGGTGGAAGAAGGCCAAGAAGTTGAGAAGAATCAGCCATTGATAAAACTTGATACATATGAACTGGAATCCCAGCTGAAAAAGAGCCGAATCAGTCTAGATATGGCAGAAAGAGAGCTGTCTAATCTGATTAACGAAAACAGCTCAGCGAGGATGTCCTTGGAAAATGCAGTGGCTCAAGCTGAACTCAACCTGAAAAATGCCCAATCAAAATATGAAGACGCCAAAACAAGGCATGAGCAAAACAAAAAACTATATGAAGCCGGATTTATATCAAAGTCCGAATATGACAGTTCCCAATCTACCTTAAAGGATTTGGAAGCCAATGTACTATCTGCCGAATTAGCATTGGATAATGCAAAAAGGTCATTGGAGGATTTTGATGAAAGAATATATCAACAGCAAAAACAAATTGAATTGACTAAATTAGATATATCAAATCTTCAGAAAAAAATAGCAGACAGCAGCATAAAAGCAAATATAAAAGGTAAGATAGTGAAACTTGATGCTATTGAAGGCCAATATCCTTCAGTAGGAAGCGTTATATTGATTCAAGACACAACAAATTTAATAATTGAATTAAAGGCTAACCAATATGATGCAGTGAACTTGGAATTAGGTCAAAAAGCTAGAATAACCGTCAATGGCCTGGATAAGGAATACGAAGGTCATGTAACCAAGATATCTGAAACAGCTGCTATAGAAGTGATAAACACCGGAAAAGAAATAAATGTTTTGACGGAAATAACCATAGATAATGCAGACCAGCTTTTAAAAGCAGGTTATGAAGCGGATGCGGAGATAATTTTGTCAGAAAAATCCGGCTCAATAGCAGTCAATTACGAAGCTATACAAACAGATGAGCAGGGCAATAAATATATATTTGTTGTAGAAGATAACATTGCTAAGAAGAGAACTGTAGAGACAGGTCTGGAAACAGACTTCGAAATAGAGATATTATCGGGGCTGAAAGAAGGGGAAATATACATCACAAATCCTCCTGCAGGACTTATGGATGGAGAAACAGTTGTAGCAACTGGAGGGATGTAGCTTGATAATTCAGATAGAAAATCTTACAAAAATATATGATACTGGAGCCATACAAGTAGAAGCCCTTAAATCAGTAAATCTAAATGTGGAGAAAAACGAATTCGTGGCAATCATGGGGCCTTCAGGCTCAGGAAAATCTACCTTGATGAACATCATCGGCTGCCTAGACCGGCTGACAGATGGGAAATATCTGCTGGAAGGCAAAGATATATCAACGCTAAACGATAATGAACTGGCTGTCATAAGGAATAAAAAAATAGGTTTTGTGTTTCAAGCCTTTAATCTGCTGCCAAGGCTCACTGCTCTAGGCAATGTGGAACTGCCAATGATATATGCCGGCATACCGGCATCCATGAGGCGAAAGAAGGCTATTGAAGCCTTAGAAAAAGTAGGCTTGGGAGATAGATTGCATCATCGGCCAAACGAACTCTCTGGAGGACAAAAACAAAGGGTTGCCATTGCAAGGGCATTGGTGAATAATCCTGCAATACTTTTGGCCGATGAACCCACAGGAAATCTGGATTCCAAATCCAGCCATGAAATAATGGATATATTTGAAAAACTCAATGATGAAGGTGTAACCATAGTCATGGTAACCCATGAAGCGGAAATTGCAGCCCATACCAAGAGAAATGTGATTTTCAGGGATGGAGAAATCATATCCGATACCTTGGTGGAAAATCGAATCACAAGGGAGACAAGAAAATGAATATATTAGAAAGTGTAAAATCTGCTATATACAGTGTAAAAGTAAATAAAATGAGATCCTTCCTCACCATGCTGGGAATAATAATCGGCATTTCCTCGGTAATAACCATCGTATCCATAGGTGAAGGTGGTAAAAATGCCATAATGGGAGAGTTTGAGGAAATAGGCAGATCCACCATCTATGTGAGGGTCAACAGCAGAGCAGACAATATCAAAACAAGCGACTATTTCACCATGGATGATATAAAACTGTTGAAATCCAAGCTGCCTGAAGTCACTGCTGTAGTACCTTCCTACGGATTTTATGATAAAGTAAAAGCAGGCAGAAAAAGCAAAGAAATAAGTGTGGAAACCACCACTGAAGACTATTTTGAACTGGCCAACATAGAGGTGCTTCATGGACGACCGCTAAATTCAGGTGATATTCAAAGTGCCAGAAATGTAATACTCATCGATGACAAAGCTGCTATGGAGCTATTTGGAAGAACCAATGTGGTGGGAGAAAAAGTGACTACCAGATTTGGTGATGTTAACCTAAACCTGACCATCATAGGTGTTATAAAACCACCTGGTGGAGAAGTGGCTGAAATGTTTGGAGGCTATATGCCTTCCACCGGCATAATGCCTATAACCGTATTGGACAAAATAGTAGACTATAGATTAGCATATATGGCAGTGAAGGTGGATAGTTCTGCGGATCTGACAGAAACGGCCAAGAAAATCGTCAGACTGCTGGAAAACTTCCACAGAACCAAAGACATCTACTATGCAGAGGAAGGGTTTAAAGAACTTGATATGATAGATAATGTTATAGGTACCTTTACAGCGGTAATAGGAGCCATAGCCGGCATATCCTTATTGGTTGGCGGTATAGGGGTTATGAATATTATGCTGGTATCGGTAACTGAAAGGACCAGGGAAATAGGTATCAGAAAAGCCTTAGGTGCAAAAAGAAGGGATATATTGCTGCAATTCCTTACGGAATCCTTGATACTTTGCTTGATTGGCGGTACAATGGGATTAGGCCTAGGTATTGCCATGGGCAATATGGTAGGTCCGCTGATAGGCATAAAAGCCTCGGTATCTCCATCAATAGTCATCGTGGCGGTAGTTTTTTCATCAGCAGTAGGAATATTTTTTGGACTATACCCGGCTAATAAAGCGGCTAAGCTAGATCCAATAGAAGCATTGAGATACGAATAAGGAGGGGAAAAGATGAAAAAAGTAATATGTGCCTTGCTTTCAATTATACTGTTAGTAGGCAATGCGGCAGTTTATGCAGATATACCCAAATTCCGCTACAGCTTCGAAGAAGCCTTGAAGATGGCATTGAAGCATCATGAACCGGAGCTGAAGGATTTTGATAGGAGAATCAGTGACTCTTATGATAGTTTTGAAGAAGCTGAAAAGTTTGCCCCTCAAGATATAAAATTCACCGGAAGCATGAAACTTTTCATCGAAAGACAGGTAAATCCACATATAGGAGTTGAGAGTGCATTTTCAGCTTATCAGATGGCTATAGTAGAGAGAAATAATTTTAGACGAAGCATTGAATTAGGATTAAGGGAATCCGTCATAGGTGTTCAAAAAGCTGAAATTGCCTATTCGGAAACAGATATAACCAAAAGAAATCTGGAAACCCAGCTAGAACTTTTGGAACTGAGATATGAAAACGGGCTGATTAGCAAAAATGACTATAATGACGCTAAGAGAGAAATCAAAAACAATATTAAAGCCCTGGATGATGTAAAAGATGTAGTTGACTTGGCATATCGTCAGCTGAATATGCTTTTAGGCAGAGAAGATGAAAAAGATATTGAAGTAAAACTCAACGATACAATAATCCCATTAGAAAAACTGAATCTGGAACAAATCAAAAAAGATATGATCAGAAATGGAAAAGCTGCATCCGACATGGATAGATTTTCATTAAGACAGCTGCAAGAAAACAGATCCATAGCGAAATATAGATACGATCTTGTAAAAGAAAGATATGATAAATACGACTTGGACAGATTCACAGACAAAATGAGATGGGATATAGAAGACATGTATGAGGAAGCAAAGGAAGACTTTGAACTGGCAGACAAAGCGTACAATAATGCTCTGGATAGGTTCAACAAAAGCTTCGATGATATGATAGAAGACATCCAAGACTTATATGAAGAAATAGAAGAATTAAAAGACGACATAGCCTACGAAAAGGAAAAGCTGAAATTAAACAAACTGCTCTATGAAACAGGCAAAATGTCTAAAATAGAATATGAAACCCTTGGGGATAAAATAACTCTGCTAGAAAATGATCTAAAAGAACTAGAACTTGACCTTAACATGAAATATGCAGAACTGCTCATATACAGCGATTTGAAAAAGGTAGTGAAGGAATAAATATAAGGGGTGTATCATCAGATGATATATCCCTTATATTTTTGTCAATTAAACTATGAAACACCCAGAACTATTGCATTAAGCTACCTGGGAAAACTTGAGCCGAATATGTAGAAAACTATACTTGAATTAACCTATTAGCCTATGTTAACATTAATGTGATATATAAGATATTTGAAAGGGTCGTGATGTTAGGGTTGAATCAAAAATTGCGTCTTTATGGATTTAACAATCTGACTAAAACTTTAAGCTTTAACATTTATGACATATGTTATGCTAAAACAGAAAGGGACAAGAATGATTATATCAGCTATATAGACGAGCAGTATAACTCAGAACGTCTTACTAACATACTTCGCGGAGTTACAAAAATAATCGGTGCAAATATACTAAATATCTCCAAGCAGGATTACGATCCTCAAGGGGCTAGCGTTGCAATTCTCATTGCAGAATTAGGCGTGCCCAGCGAATTGGTAGACCCATCCTGCAACATGGGAGAGTTGGATCCAAAAAGAGACTGTGTGGTAGCTCATTTAGATAAAAGCCATGTGACGGTTCACACATACCCGGAAAGCCATCCGGAAAATGAAGTTTCAACGTTCAGAGTAGATATAGATGTTTCCACCTGTGGTGAAATATCACCATTGAACGCACTTAATTATCTTATAGGGAGCTTCGACTCTGATATAATAACCATTGACTACAGAGTACGAGGTTTTACTAGGGATGTAAATGGGAATAAATATTTTATAGACCATGACATCAGTTCTATACAGGACTTTATAGACAAGGATACTTTGGAAAAATATGATGCTATAGATGTAAATGTATATAATTCAAATATATTTCACACCAAGATGATGATAAAAGAAATTGATCTGAACAATTATCTTTTTAATGAAGATCCTTATGATTTGAAGCCTGAAGTTAGACGAGAAATAAGAAATAAACTGTCCAAAGAAATGATAGAAATATACCATGGCTTAAATATATACGATAGATTAGAAAAATAATAGGAGGTAGACGGCACTTGGATATGGAACTCTGGTATACAGAAGAACATACACCTAATGTACGTTTTTCTATAAAGATAAACAAACATATACACAGTGAGAAAAGCCCTTTTCAAAGGATAGATTTCTTTGACTCCTATGAATTTGGAAGATTCTTTACCTTGGACGGATATGTGATGCTGACGGAAAAAGATGAATTCATTTATCATGATATGATAGTCCATGTACCTATGGCTGTAAATCCTGATATCAAAAAAGTACTTGTAATAGGTGGCGGTGATGGAGGTACTGTCAGAGAATTGACCAGATACGGTACCATAGAATCCATAGAGATGGTAGAAATAGACCAGAGGGTTGTTGAGTGCTGTAGAGAATTCCTCCCCCTAACATCATCTAAACTGGATGATAGTAGAGTCACACTTCTATTTGAAGATGGCATAAAATATATAAGCAATAAGCTTAATGAATATGATTTGATAATAGTGGATTCTACAGACCCAGTAGGTCCTGGGGAAAGCCTTTTTACGGAAGAATTCTATAAAAACTGCTATATGGCACTAAATGAAGAAGGTATTTTGGTAAACCAACACGAAAGCCCTTATTATGATGACACAATCCAGCAGGCTAAAAGGACTCACAAAAGGATTAAAAAGTTTTTCCCCATAGCCAAGGTGTATCAAGCTCATATTCCAACCTATGCTTCCGGCCATTGGCTCTTTGGGTTTGCATCAAAAAAATATGATCCCATAAGGGATTTAAATGATAAAGAATGGAACGACCTAGGTTTGGACACAAAATACTACAATACTGAGCTTCACAAAGGAGCCTTTGCGCTGCCAAACTATGTAATAGAAATGTTCGAAGGTTAAGATTGAGCCACCGTTTTCGGTGGCTCAGCTTTTTCTATTGTTACAGGAAGTAACTCGGTGTCTAATTTTGGTATATTGATTTTAAAGTATTTTTCAGCAACTGCATTTCCTTTGGTGACTTCAACTTTTATCATCACTGAGCTATTTTCATTTCCCCTGTTTACTCTTAGGATAATCTTATCTTGGGCATCCTTATCTTCTTGCTCTTTATTTAATCTTTGCCCTTTACCAATATTTAACAACATCCTTCTTTCTTCAATCTTAACAGAACCAGGTCTCTTATTGCTCATTCTGAAAATATTTATATTTTTGCTGCTTTCAGCTTTATTATTTTCTACTACAGTATATTTATAAGCAGTTTGGTTTTCGTGCTTAAGAGCCGCATATATTATTGGACTTTCTGATTCTGCAGAATTCTCAGGATCAAAAGTAAATTTATCAGCAGTCAGCCAAGTTTTTGCTGCTTTCACATCCAGCACATCTTGCAGAGTTGGAATAGTTCCTTTGAGATCCTCAATTCTCTGTGAGGCTTCGTATACTTTAGCCTTTGCAGCATTGATTCTTACAGCCAGTGCTGTCTTCACATCTCCTTCATGTAATTTGCTATATGCTTCCATAGCGCTTTCTTCAAATTCTAAGGCATTTCTCACTAATTTTTCTGCTTCTTCTGCTGCTTTGTTAGCTGCTTCCAGAGCTTTCTCCAGATTGATCCTTTTTTCTTCCTTCCCTTTTCCTCCTTCTATGATTACTATTGAACCAGTTGTTTTTTCAACTTTTTCTTCATCCTGTTTCTCTTCTTCCTGGAAGAATAGATTCATAGAGTTCTTAAGGTCATCTATAGCTTTTGTTAAAGCAGAAATCTTTTCATCCCATGCTTCATCTGACACATTAGCTTCAAAGTCTTCCACTGCTTCCAACGCAACCTCTTCTGCCGCTCTTCTTGCTTCCTCTTCATGTGCTTTTCTTTCTTCTTCTTTTATCTTATCTTCCAGCTCCTTTATCTTATCCTCGGCTTCTTTAAGTTTATTAAGATTATTCACCAGAAGTTTATTAAGATTATTCACCAGGGCTTTTTGAGCTTCAGTTAGAGCTTCATAAGCTGCCCTTGCGTTTTCCACTGCTTCTTTGTGTTCTAGAGTTAAATCTTCAATGTACGGTAAATCATCAATAATCTTCTCTACTTTAGCGGCCTTTATCTTATTCTCTGCTGCTTCAAGCTTTGCAAGATTCTTCACCAAGGCTTTCTGTTGATTGGTTAGATTATCATAGGCTTCTCTTGCATCCTCCACTGCCTCTTTGTCATCTAAACTTAAGTTCTCAACCTTTGGCAATTTATCTATAGCATCCTCTACTTTAGCAGCTTTTTTCTTATCCTCTTCTTGCTCCTTCAGACTTTCTATCTTTTCCAGAGCTGCCACCAGCTTATCATAATTTGTCACATATTTCTTCTG
>JAAYMO010000076.1 GCA_012521375.1 Clostridiales bacterium | reverse complement strand
TGGCATATTTGGAGACCATAGAATTATAACTAGGCCGGCAGCTTTGCCGGTCTTTATTATGCAAATTATGAACTATATCGACAAAATACTGGAATAAATGATATACTTTAAAACAACAGAAGTAATAAGAGAAATAGTGTAAATATATATTTTCTATGAGGCTATGGTTTATGCTTTTATATAACCACAATATAAATGAAAGGATGCACAATTTATGGGCGAAAGAACCACAAGTTTTCTCAAGTTAATGAGTAAAAAACTGGCCGTTATGATTATATTAATAGTTTTTTTATTGTTATTTTTGATAACAACAGTGTTTCTTATGAATAAAGCTAATAGAGATGAGTATACACTTATAGATGTTTTTGGACGTCAGAGGATGTTGACCCAACAGTTAACAAAGTATGCTAATCAAAAATATGCCATGATGCAATATATGGATGGTGACAATAATATTGATACAAATGAAGCTATATTGGAAAAAATGAAATCATTAGATTTATCTATGGAAGAGGCAGCTAATGATTTTACAGAGTCTTTATTAGCTTTAAAAAGCGGATATCTAATGAATAACGATGGAAGAATTGACATGAGGCTTTCTCTTTTGGATATGGGTTCTCTTGTAGAGGATAAGGATAAATTATGGCAAGATTTTAGACAAGCCTTAGTAGTGATGATGGATAAGACTCAAATAGATGAGGAAGCAACAAAAGCTTTATCATTTATTAATGCTAATAATGAGCAGTTATTAAAGTTTAGCGATGATATAACTAAGTCTTTGATAAACTCTCAAAAAAGGGAATCCAATTTAAAAGTTTTTATTGCTTTAAGCTTATTTGCTGCTACATTGATAGTGCTGTTGCTGTTGGTAATACAATCATATAAATATGTAGTTGTGCCACTGAGCGATTTGTATGCTAGTTTTAATAATATTGGCTACTTTAAAAAAGGTATAAAATTGACTTTACCGAAGAAGAATGAGCTGGCTCCTGTAGTGCAGGATATAGAAATGGGATTAGAAAAATTAAACAAACTTATAGAACTGATTAACAACATGAATCAAGATATTTCTTTTGAAGGCATTTTGAGATACATATATGATAATTTCTCCGAATTTATACCCTATGAACATATAGGTATAGCTTTATTGAAAGATGATGGAGAGACAGTAGAAGCTTCCTTTGGCATATCTGATGGGCTCACAAAGGATTTACCTAAGAAGCTTTTAGGCATAAAAGCCAGACTTGAAGAAACAAGTTTAAGAGATGTTGTAAAAAAAGGAAAGCCGAGGGTTATCAATGATCTTGAGTCTTATACAAAAAATAGAGATGCTGATTATAATAAAATCCTTATTGAAACTGGTATCAAATCATCTATTACACTACCCCTTATTCTAAATAATAAACCAGTAGGGATAATCTTTTTCTCAAGCACAAAAAGAAATATTTATAATGAACAACATATTGATTTTTTATCAACTCTCTCCAGTAGCATTGCAATAAGCCTAAATAAAACTATATTTATTGATGAGTTAATATATAGTGCAATTTTGGCTTTGGCTAAGCTGGCTGAATCGAGAGACGAGTATACAGGAGATCATTTGGAGAGGATGAAAAAATATTCAGCAAAAATTACAGAATTTTTACTTGAGGATAATATATATAGCGATGAAATTTCTGTTGGTTTTGTGAAAGAGATTGAAAGGTTTAGCCCTATGCATGATATCGGCAAAGTGGGTGTAAGCGATGAAATACTTCTAAAGCGAGGAAAACTTACTGAGCAAGAATTTGAGGAAATGAAAAAGCATACAATATACGGTGCAGAAGTTTTAAAAGCGGCTGAAAAGCATATGAAAAAAAGAGAGAATGGTATTTTTCAAATGGGAATTGAAATTGCGGAATACCATCATGAAAGATGGGATGGAACAGGATATCCTCATAGAAAAGCAGGGAATGACATTCCTCTTAGTGCAAGAATAGTTGCTGTGGCGGATGTTTTTGATGCTCTAACCAGTGAAAGACCATATAAGAAAGCTTTTTCCTTTGATGAGTCTTTAAACAAAATATTGGAAGGTAAAGGAAAGCATTTTGATCCAAATATAGTTGACTCCTTGATTAAGCATAAAGATGAAATATACGAACTATACAATTCATTCCAAAATAATAAATAAAAAACTATTACAAAAAAAGGATTTTTTTATAAATACGTAGAATTATTATATAGCTACTATTTTGATAAGGAAGATGACTATGTTTACTAAGGACAGTTACGCAAAAATGTTTACTGATATGATGTCAGAGGGATTTATATTTATTGATAATAAAGGTAAAATACAACTTTATAACAATAAAGCTAAGGAAATATTCGGCATTATTCCAAGCAATGGAATAAGCCATGATTCAGGAAGAATTGAAGATGGAGATATTGTAATTATCGCCGACAATTGTTTAGGCAAAGATGATGGCAATATGACACCAGAGTCCTTAGGATGCATAGGGGTTCATAATCACGGATTAAAATTGGGAGATGCAATAGTTGCTGTAGGTCGATATGGAGACAACAAAGGTGATAAAGCATTATATAAATATATTACTCCTGATTATGATACAAGTATTTTAGAGCTTAATTGCTCATATTCAGGTCTTAAAATATCAAGCCTAATAGATTTTAAAAACAAGAATATAAGCATAAAAGTAAATAGCGAAACATATGCAATGAAATATATCAAATATATAGGACATATTGTAGTGCTTGATGGAAATTCGAAAAAACTTAAGTTTTATCAAACTCAAGGCTATACTGCCAGAGGGGAAGCCATAAATGATTTGCTCATGGGAAAGAGATTTATGGCTAAAGGAGAAAACTCTGAACATTTGGATGTGATAGGCAAAGATATTTTTGAGATTCATCAAGGCGGCTCAACGGTGGAGGAATTTTATGCTGCAGCAACAGGAGAAAATATCAGCTACGAAAATCAGTTTAAGGAGATAAACGGCAGACCCACCATCTGTACCCTTATGCCTGTTGATAAAGAAGGGAAAAGGGTTGGAGCTGTATTGAAGGTTGAAGATATATCTGAAATAAAAAAGGCAATCAGGCAGAGAGATGAAGCATTGCACAATTTAGAACAGATGGAAAGAAGACTGAGAGAAGAAGAAATGGCAAAGAGGATGATGCCTGAAGTAATTGGAGACAGTAGAGAAATAATAAATGTAAAAAAGCTTGCGATAAAAGCTTCAAAAACCAATTCAACTGTATTGATTCTTGGGGAAAGCGGAACGGGCAAAAGCTTGTTAGCAAGGGCAATACATGATAATAGCAGAAATAAGGATAATCCATTTGTACATGTAAACTGTGGTTCTATACCAGAATCATTACTAGAAAGTGAGCTTTTTGGTTATGAAGGGGGAGCTTTTACCGGTGCTAAAACCTCAGGTAAGCCAGGAATGTTTGAACTAGCCCAGGGAGGGACAATCTTTCTCGATGAAATAGGTGAAATATCCTTGCCTTTACAGTCAAAGCTACTCCAAGTGTTACAGGATAAAACTTTTTTTAAGATAGGCGGTAATAAAAGAATAGAAGCAGATGTAAGAATAATAGTAGCAACTAATAAAAACCTTGAGGAGGAAATGTTGAAGGGAAGATTCAGGGAGGATCTTTACTATAGAATCAATGTGTTTCCAATATGGATACCTCCATTGAGAGAAAGGAAGGAAGATATATACCCTTTGGTTCAGCATATACTGCCTTCCATATGTAAAAGGATAGGTTGCGAGACAAAAAGAATATCAGGCGAAGCACTTAAGGTTCTAGCAAACTATGATTGGCCCGGCAATATAAGGGAATTAGAAAATATACTTGAAAGAGCGGCAAATCTCGCAGAAGGAAATACTATTTTATCTAGTCATTTAGCCATAAAAAAAATTGGGAGCAGTAAAAAGAGAGAGATAAAAAGGATAAAACCTTTAAAGGAAGCGATAGAAGAAGCAGAAAGAAATGCTATAGCTGAAGCAATATTGGCGAACAATGGAGATAGGAAGGCTGCTATTAAGTCATTGCATATAAGTAAAACTTCTTTTTATGAAAAAATTAAGAAGTATGGCATAAAATTGTCCTGAAATACGGAAATAGTCCACGATTCCGGAAAGTATATGCTGGCTATTATAATCTTAGTCTTATTCCTAGACAATTTAATAAAAGAAGTCCGGAAAAACGGAAAGTATAATCCTGAAATATTACCATGAATCCTTTGTAATCCCTTAGTATACAAGTGGCTTATGTACTTTGAAAAATATATATTGGCATAGTAATTGCTTTATCTTATCATGTTGCATATTTAAATCAAACTTTAGAAGGAGTTGTCAATATGAATAAGATAAAGCATACAAGTAACTATAAATTTGCAGGCTATGATACTGTAGAGCTTGCAAAAAAATATGGCACGCCATTATATGTACTTTCTGAAGAAATTATCAGAAACAAATGCAGAGAGATAAAATCAGGTTTCTTAGAGAGCTATGAAAATACTAAAGCTGTCTATGCCAGTAAGGCATTTTTAACTATGACAATGTGTAAAATTATAGAAAGCGAAGGACTTGGTCTTGATGTAGTCTCCGGTGGTGAGTTATATATTGCCATAAAAGCAGGGTTCCCTATGGAGAAGGTTTTGTTCCATGGAAATAATAAAAGCTACGATGAAATAGAGATGGCCATCAGTCATGATGTAGGAAGAATTGTTGTTGATCATTGGGACGAGCTGTATATGATAGAAGAAATAGCTGCAAAAATGAACAAAAAAGTCAAAGTGTTGATAAGAATAGCCCCGGGCATTGAGGGAAATACACATAAATATATAAGTACAGGTCAAAAGGATTCAAAATTTGGTATACCATTAGAAAAGAAAAGCATAGACGAGGCAGTAACAAAAGCTATAAATAGTAAACATATTGAACTTATGGGTTTTCACTTCCATATAGGATCGAATCTATCTGATAATGATTCTTATATTAAGTCTATAGAGATAGTCACAAGACTTTATAAAAGACTTAAAGATGATTTTGGATTTATTGCAAAAGAGTTAAATACTGGAGGAGGATATGGAATATACTATACTAATGGTGATTGTGCGAAGCCCTTAAGATATTTTACAGACAGCATTATGAAAGCTGTCTGGGACAATTGTAAACTGCTGAATCTGGATATTCCTACAGTTATAATTGAGCCAGGTAGATGGATTGTAGGTGAAGCAGGTATTACATTATATACGGTTGGTGCAGTAAAAGAAATTCCTGATGTAAGGACTTACGTAAGCATAGATGGAGGATTACCTGACAATCCCAGACCTGCATTGTATAATGCAAAATATGAAGCTATTGTTGCCAATAAATACGATAAAAAGCCAGATAGGATTGTTACTGTAGCAGGCAAATGTTGTGAGTCAGGGGATATTTTGATTTGGGATTTGAAAGCTCCTGAGATAGAGAGGGGAGATATATTGGCTGTGTTGAGTACCGGTGCTTATAACTATTCTATGGCCAATAACTATAATGCGACTCCAAGGCCTGCGGTACTTTTACTCAGTAAAGATAGAGAAAGAATAATGGTAGAGAGGGAAAGTTATGAGGATTTATTAAGGAGGGAAAGAATAATTTTCTAAAAGTCTCTTGCGGGATAATAATCGATCCATAATGCTGAGCATCTTTTATTTAAAGATGCTTAGCTTTTAGGATAAATTGATGAAATATTCTGTAAATTGGAAGAGATTAAGAATGGAGGAGGGTAACAATGAAAAGAGTATTGGCTTTAGCGTTGGCACTGATAATGGTTTTGGCGGGATGCGCTGGTGGAAGTCAGAAAACAGAAGAGACTTCGGGAGAATTGGAACAAGAATATAGAACACTATATTCAGGTGAAGTGACTACACTTAACTATCTCAAAACTGCTACTACCAATGAATTTGCATTGGCAGCCAACTTTGTAGACACTTTGATTGACTATGACAAATATGGTGTTATACAACCTTGCCTGGCTACCGAGTGGAATGTATCCGATGATGGACTTGTATGGACTTTAAAGCTTCGTGAAGGAGTCAAATGGGTAACTCACGAAGGGCAAGAATATGCAGAAGTTGTAGCCCAAGATTTTGTGGATGCAATGATGTATATTCTAGACAGCAAAAATGAATCATCAACTGCAAATATAGTATACAGTGTAATCAAAAATGCTGAGAAGTTTTATAATCAGGAGATTACAGATTTTACACAAGTAGGAGTTAAAGCCTTGGATAAGTATACACTGGAATATACTCTTGAAAAACCTACACCCTATTTCCTATCCATGCTTAATTATGTATGCTTCTTTCCTGTAAATGGTCAATTCTTGAACGAAATGGGTGAAAGATTCGGTACTGATAATACATCTCTATTGTACAATGGTGCATATATACTCGAAACCTTTGAACCTCAGACCAGAAGGATTCTAGTAGCCAATGAAAGTTATTGGGACAAAGAAAACATACACATCAAGAAAATAAGTCAAACCTACAATAAAGAAGCAACGACACTGGCTCCGGAGTTATTACTTCGTGGAGAAATCGATTATGCAGACATATCTTCATCTCTTATTGATGAATGGATGAAAGACCCTGTTAAGAAAGATATGATTCGTCCAAATAGAACCGGTTTCTATTCTTATTTCTACGCATTCAATTTTGATCCGAAATTTTCTGAAGAATATGAGCCGGACAATTGGAGAATAGCAGTAAATAACCTAAACTTCCGCAAATCAATGTTCCATGCATTAGATAGAAAAGCTGCCATGTTGACTGCAGAGCCCTATGATCCAGAAAAGAGAATATCCAATACCATTACCCCAAAGAATTTTGTTGACTTAGATGGTACGGATTATACTCAATTGGGAAGTTTAGCTAAATTTGCCAATACGGACTCTTTCGATCCAAAGCTTGCTTTGGAATATAAAGGAAAGGCTTTGGAAGAGTTGCAAGGTAAGGCCAAGTTCCCTATCAAAGTGCTTATGCCATACAATACAAGTGTTGTAGATTGGGCAAACAGAGTACAGGTAGTTGAACAGCAGATGGAGAATCTTCTTGGCACTGATTATATAGACATTATTATCGAACCCAAACCTCCAACAGGATTCTTAGCTGAAGTGAGGAGGGCAGGTAACTATGCTTTCTTAGAATGCAACTGGGGGCCAGATTATGCTGATCCTGAAACCTATACAGACCCATTCTATCCAGGAGGTACCTATAACTGGCCTGAATTAGCAGAAGGATATAAAGAAGCAAATGGGAAAAACAAGTATACTAATATGGTAGATGCAGCAAAAGCAGAAGTAATAGATATTGCTAATAGATATACTCTCTTTGCAGAGGCTGAAGCTTTCTTTATCGATCAGGCTTTTGTAATACCTTATGCAGTAGGCGGAGGCGGTTACTCAGCTTCCAGGCTGAACCCATTTGAGTCTCAATATTCACCTTTTGGCGTTTCTGCAGAAAGATATAAAGGACAAAAAATTATGGAAAAACCCATGAATTCAGAAGAATTTACTGCAGAGCTTCAGAAATGGGAGAAGGAACGTGCTGAAGCACTAAAAGCAGCAAAATAGCCTATCAATACTTCTAAGATAAACTATTCCCGCTTTTTTAACTAAAGCCTGCCATATAAATTATAGAAGTGCAGGCTTTAGTTATATTATAATTTTGCTGATACAGACTTCAGTTTTTGAGAAAGGGGAAGAGACATGTTAAGGTATTCTCTAAAGAGATTGGCTCAATCTATGGTTACTCTCTTTATAATCATAACCGTTGTATTTCTTCTCTTGCGACTCATGCCAGAAGAAGGATATTTTGGCCAAGCTTATGAAAAACTCGATGAAGCTCAAAGGGAGGCCATATTGACTTCTATGGGGCTAAGAGACCCCATACATATACAACTATTAAAATTCTATAAGTCTATTTTATCTGGAGATTTGGGAACTTCTATGATATACAGACCCAAGGTACCTATTGCAGAAATACTAAGAGCGAAAATTCCTTATTCTTTGTATTTTGGGTTGACTGCTGTTTTGATATCCCTTGTTGCAGGTGTATCACTGGGCATAATTATGGCAAAGAGCAAAAGTAAAATATGGGATAAGCTGGGCACAGGGTACATAGTATTTATAAATGCAGTTCCTGCTGCAGTATACTATTTATTTATACAGCTTTATGTTACAGATATTCTAAAGCTCCCTATACTTTTTAAGCCTGATAATCCTTCAAGTTGGATATTGCCTGCTATATCCATGTCTTTAGGAGGTACTGCCTCATATGCCATGTGGATGAGGAGATACATGGTGGATGAATTGAACAAGGATTATGTAAGATTAGCCAAGGCCAAAGGATTAAAAAGCAAAGCCATAATGGTAAGGCATGTTTTTAGAAACGCTTTTGTTCCCATGGCGCAGTATTTGCCCAGTACCCTATTATATACAATATCAGGTTCCATTTATATAGAGTCATTGTATTCCATCCCCGGAATGGGCGGACTTCTGGTAGATGTAATTCAAAGGCAGGATAATACTGTAGTTCAGGCACTGGTCCTTATTTATTCATCTATTGGCATAATAGGTTTGTTTTTAGGTGATATATTGATGGCATTGTTTGACCCGAGAATCAATTTGCAGAAAAAGGGAGGTGCCAGGTAATGGGAAATAAGAAAATCAATCAATTGGCTGATGGAATAACTGAAGAATTGACTGAAGAATTATTTGAGTTTGCAGAATTCGATGAAGAAGAAGCCCAGAGGGCTGGTTATTCCAATTATTCGTACTGGCGCTCCACCTGGCAGGTATTTATTCAGAACAGAGTAGCATTGTTCTGTTTGATACTCGTTTCATTGCTTGTAGTATTTACCATAATACAGCCATATTTACCAAATCAAAAACTGCCAACAAAGATATATATAGATGAAAAAACCAATATGCAATTGAGAAACCACCCGCCGGATTCAGAGTTTTGGTTCGGAACCAATTCTATCGGCCAAGACTTGTGGTCTAGAATATGGAGCGGTACGCGAACTTCTCTATTTATAGGATTGGTGGTAGCAATATGGGAAGCTGTAGCAGGAATAGCTATAGGCTCCCTTTGGGGCTATGTAAGAGTTTTAGACCGCCCTATAACGGAAATATATAATGTTTTGGATAACATACCTGTTACTATTGTATTGATTCTCATGACATACATTTTGCGTCCAAGCCTTTCCACTATAATAATGGCTATGTGTATAACAGGGTGGCTTGGTATGGCTAGATTTGTTCGAAACCTAATTGTAATAATAAGGGATAGAGAATACAATTTGGCTTCAAGGTGTCTCGGAACACCGACAAGAAGGATAATAACGAGAAATCTTCTCCCCTATCTTGTATCAGTTATAATGCTTAGGATGGCTCTTGCAATTCCTGCGGCAATAGGTTATGAAGTTTTCCTGACATATATAGGTCTCGGGCTCCCTGTCAGCATTCCTTCTTTGGGAAATCTGATAAATGAAGGAAGAGCCCTTATGATGGTTCCGTCATTGAGATATCAGCTTATATTTCCCGCCGTTGTATTGTCTGTGATAACTATATCCTTTTATGTTATGGGAAATGCTTTTGCAGATGCGGCGGATCCAAGGAACCATGTTTAGGAGGTACTGATATGGAAGATAAAAAAGTCATATTATCCGTAAAAGACTTGGTGGTTAAGTTCAGGTTAAGAGGGAAAATATTGACCGCTATCAGAGAAGCTTCACTGGATCTATATGAAGGGGAAAGTTTGGCTATTGTTGGGGAATCAGGTTCGGGCAAGTCCGTATTTACAAAAACCTTTATGGGATTGTTGGATGCAAACGGATGGGTTGATTCAGGAAGCATAATGTTTGAAGGTCAAGACTTAGCGAAATTCAAAAGCGAAAAAGATTGGCTGAAAATAAGAGGCAAGAATATTGCCATGGTTTTTCAGGATCCTATGACATCCTTGAATCCTTTAAAAACCATTGGGAAACAGGTACAGGAAGCGGTAGAGCTTCATCAAGGATTGAGAAAACAGGAAGCAAAGGAAGCTGTAATTGAGATTTTAAAAGATGTGGGCATATCCGAATCTGAAAGACGATATAAACAATATCCTTATGAGTTCTCGGGAGGTATGAGACAAAGGGTCGTTATTGCTATTGCTATAGCCTGTAAGCCTAAAATACTGATCTGCGATGAGCCTACCACTGCTTTGGATGTGACCATACAAGCTCAAATTTTAAATCTTTTGAAGAGATTAAAAGATAAATATAATCTTACTACTATATATATAACTCATGATTTAGGAGTAGTTGCAAATGTGGCTGATAGAATAGCTGTAATGTATGCAGGAGATATCATCGAAATAGGAACCTGTGAAGAGGTATTTTATAACCCACAACACCGTTACACCTGGGCATTGCTTTCTTCTTTACCTCAGTTAGGTATAAAAGGAAAACCGCTTCACTCTATTAAAGGTACGCCGCCAAATTTATTTTATGATATAAAGGGGGATGCATTTGCACCTAGAAACCCAAAGGCATTAAAAATTGATTTTATCAAAAAACCCCCTTATTTTTCTGTAAGTCCTACTCATAAAGCTAAGACCTGGCTCTTAGATCCAAGAGCTCCAAAGGCAGAACCCCCTGAATCTATTGCCGCACTTCGAAAGCAATGGAGGATGATTAAGAATGATTGATAAAAGGAAAGAAATTTTACTAGAAGTTAAAAACCTATGTGTAGAATTTGGAAAGGGTAGGAAAAATAGGTTTAGAGCCGTTGATAATGTAAGCTTTAACATATATAAAGGCGAAACTTTTGGTCTTGTAGGCGAGTCCGGCTCAGGAAAAACCACTATAGGAAGAGCAATAATCAGACTGACTGAAACCAATTATGGTGAAATCATTTTTAAGGGCAAAAAAATAAATGGTAAAATAGATAGTGAATTGGATAAAGAAATTACTAGGAAAATACAGATGATTTTTCAAGACCCTATGGCTTCTTTGAATGAAAGGGCAAAAGTGGATTATATAGTATCTGAAGGCCTTTATAATATCAAAACCTATAAAACAGAAGCAGAAAGAAAAGCAAAGGTAGAAAAAGCACTATTAGATGTTGGACTACTTCCAGAGTTTTTGAGCCGTTTTCCACATGAATTTTCAGGAGGTCAAAGGCAAAGGATAGGAATTGCGAGAACCCTTGTTATGGAACCAGAGCTGATAATTGCCGATGAGCCTATATCTGCATTGGATGT
>JAAYMO010000075.1 GCA_012521375.1 Clostridiales bacterium | reverse complement strand
GTCACGTAGATATCTCTTGACACCTTCGTGACAAGCACTTCAATCTCTTCTTCGTCCCGATAGACAATTCTACCGGAAACGAACACATTTACAGGAAGGTTCGGAGTGGTGATTCTAAACCTCTCGTCTTCCTGTTTTTTGAGTAAGCAGCTTGATGCTGCCTCTAACAACAAACGAATGCTTGTTTTTGTGAGACCGGCATCGTCAATGTCGATCTCCGCATGGCGAGTAAAAAATATCTGCGCCTCCCTTTTTATTTGCTTCCCATATACAGTTCCTTTCAAATTTGCAATAACTCTTTCCCTTTTCATCTTCAAAAACCTCCAATTTAATTTTCGCATCCGAGTAAATTCCACAGATACCCGGAACGCTTCTATATTCTCAAAACTTTAATCCTGCTTGAGAACATAAAACCATACCGGGTATCCGCACCAACTCCTCTCTGCCAATGCTGAAAGAAGCCCCGGATCGCAAAAACATATGAAAGCTATTTCTTCTCCTTGTTAAGGTCTGGTGAGGACCTTGTATAATAATTGGTTGGTCAGTATAAACCATAGCAAAGCTTAAAAATAAAAATCAAGTTTTTTACACAAAAAAAGAGCCGCTTATTTGCGGCTCTCTGTAAGCTGTTTCATATACTCAATATATTTATCATATTCCAGAATCACATATCTCGGCTTGTTGTGTTTCATAATAACTATTTCTTTTTCTTCATCAACCAGCTTCGCTGCTTTGGAGAAGTTCTGGTTAACCTCGGATATACTTATTATATTCTCCGGGATATTGTCTTCCCATAATACATCGAATTTTATTAGTGGCAAGTCTTTGCAGTTTTCTGGGTTTATATATCTATTCCATTCCTCTCTGGTTATATAGCCGGTGGCCACCATATCTTCAATTATCTCTTCTTCAGTTTTATACCTCTCATCAACGAAGTCATAATCTTCTACTATGGGCTCCATTTTCTCCCTTTCTACATGTATTTTGATTTGACCGGTTCTTCTGTCTGTAAAGACCTCTACATATCTCTTATGATATCTTCTTATCAAGACAGATTTCTCTCTCGTTACTTGAACTATAACCAGGTATTCCCCATCTTTAATGTACTTTGTTGGAACTAGAACCTGTTCTACTCTTGCTCCAGGATCTAATGCCTGCATAACCAGTCTATCAGCCTCATTTGCATCATCCAGGGCCCATACTCCCCCGCTTCTTGCCTTCTGGTCAAAAGTATTTATATTAATGGATTTCATATTATCGCCCTCCATTTTTTTTATTTAATTTTCAATGTGCTAATTATATTATAGCAAATATTAGGATATTGTCAAGCTATTTTTATAGCTAATTTATATTTTTTTAATTTGAGTTTCCTCAACTTCTTTTTCTACCATTTTAATTGCAGATATTTCTATTTATGTGATGAAGGAGGAGTCTTTATGAAGGAAATTTCAATTGATACCCCCAAAGGAAAAATAAGAGCGGCGAAATTTCTAGATCCCAACTATCCGTCTATAGATGTTTTTATAGATAATGAGTTGGCTGCAGTTATTGAATTTCATTCTGGTAAAGACGATATTGTTATTCACACTTTTATGAAGTACAAAGAGGAGCCTGTGTCATCCCGTATTTTTGATGATCCTGAATCATATGACTACGATGAATAACAAACACAAACCCCAGGCTAATTAGCTTGGGGTTGAGTTTTTATACTATTACACCACACCAAATGGATATTTTTGTCCAGCAAACATTCCTCTATAATTATAGTTGCCTGCTGCTACCTCTTCTGCCTCTTTTTTTGCTGCTGCTTCATAATATGGGTGATTTCTTTCTTCTTGAAAACAGTTTAAACAAATAATGTCTTCATTCATTTTGGACATAATCCTCAAATCCAATCTCGCACCGCATCTTTCACATGACTGTATCTTTAAAAATTTATCCATAAGCACTCTTCCTTTCAACTAAATTCTCTTTTCTCTTTAACTCTCCGTTCCTTCTTGCAAACCCCCTATATGTTTTATGCCCTTAAGCTAACAAAAGAAGCCTGCAAGTTTCAACCCCAAAATAAAAACCCTCCACACTATGCGAAGGGTTCATACAACTTATTAGTATTTTAGCTTATAACACAATAATCGTAACACACCACTATATTTTCAAAAATCTCTCTACAATAATTTTCTGCATCCCTTTCCCTCTCTTCTCTACTCATAGCTTCGTATTTATTTTCGAATAGCGGATTATCTTGCATGGTATGGCGTAGCTCATGAACTATTGTTTGCCAGAAAGCCCTATTGAGTTCTGCTTTTTTATTATAATAAGGCCATATCTCACACTCATCTTCAACTACTTTTCTAATTGCTTCCATATAAAGTATTATATAGGATTCAGTAAATACAAATTCGCCCATGACATTAATTCCCGGATACTCATTCGAAAGACTGAAGCCCCCATGTTTATCTACTAGTTTTAAATATT
>JAAYMO010000074.1 GCA_012521375.1 Clostridiales bacterium | reverse complement strand
GGTGAAAACCATATATCATGCAATGGCTTGGAAGGCATAGAGAATCTTGGCCAATTTGGAATGTTCATAAATAATGAATTATCATACAATAGAGACACCGGTATTAAACTCGATGTAAATTCAGCAAGAAATCTAATAATGTATAACAAACTTGTTTGCAATATACCAGCAAATATATTAGATAGCGGCACAGATAACAATTTTATAAATAATATTGATAAGCCATGTGAACCTTGTGAGTCCCCAAGTGATGTATGCGTTAATTGTTCTGATGAAGAAACTTAAAATATAATAGCTTGTCACAGAATGCAATACATGGAATATATTATTACTGGAACAAGCTTGTAATGTTTTTTGAAAGGAAGTGATTCTGTGGCAATAATCAACGTGACACCACTTGTGGATATTACAGAACTAATACTCTCCAATAGGGTAAATGAAGGAGACGTGCTTCTGTTAGAAGAGGGCATATATTTTCAATCTGTAGCCGTTTTAAAAAACTATATCCGAATCGTAGCTAAGGGTCCGGGAGTTATCTTCGATGGCAGAGGAACCCTTCTTGATGCTTTTTTACTGCCAGATGTAGTTGGAGTAGGGATAGAAGGTATCACTATCAGACATTACAGGGCCAGTGGTGTATTAATTGAATTTGGGCTTGGACATAGGATAGTAAACAATAAAATTCATAATATGCTGGAGCATGGTATAGAAGTAGTAAGCTCAAGAAGTAATTTAATCTGGAAAAATGAAATTTCCTATTGTTATGACGGTGTACTGTTAATCGAAGGCAGTACTAATAACTGGGTTATAGACAATGTAGCTGCCAGATGTTATGGCGATGGCTTTGAATCCTTCTTAGCTCCGGATAGCAACAATGCTTTCATATCCAACAAAGCCATAAGAAATAGAAACAATGGTATAGAAATGTATGGCAGCAACAATCTTGCATATAACAATACATTAATCGATAATGGCCTGGGAATCATTATAAGTCAGGAGAGGGACTCTGTGGTTATAGGAAACAAGATTAAAGGTACTATAATAGGTACGCATTTTATTTTCGAAGAATATACTAATTGTTTTGTAGGCGGAAACACAATAGTATGCAACCGCGAAAAAGGTATAGAGAGCAACAACGGACAATTTGGCATGATCATAGATAATGAAATATCATATAATGGAGATAGTGGAATTTTACTTGGGGAAGAATCTTCAGGAAATCTAGTAATGAATAATAAACTGATATGCAATGTTCCAGAAAATATAACCGATAGAAGTACTAACAACAATATTATAAATAATATAGATAAACCATGTGAGCCTTGTGAATCACCAAGTGTTGTCTGTGATGTATTCTCTGAGGAAGAATATAATAGCATCGATGAAATCAAAGGCAGGTGTTAATTAATGGATGCCAAGCCTTATGGCTTGTTTTTTTGTGTGTCCGTCAATTATGTAGTTGTTACATAGTAAGAAGGTTTCACGCATACCTTGGAATGGCTTAGAGGAATTGAAAACAGAGCAGAAACTATTATTAAAACAAGCTAGTTGACCTTAATATTATTTTGATTTAAAGGATAAGTTATATTCTTGTCTAACCCATATTGATATAAAGCATTGCTCATTTAGGGAATATATGGAAATATAGTTAAAATTGTTTTAAAGTTGAAGTTATAACACTACTTATTAATAAGTAAGATATTTAAAGAAGCATATGTTCTTCTCATGATAAAATTCTCTTGAAAAAATTAATATGCTAATGATAGCGAGCTGAGCGTATATTTACTTATATCCAATATAGTTTTTCAGTGGTAAATGTTGTGAACTTAGTGGTTTTTACATATATGATGAAATTTTATATTCTACTCCCAGCGGTTATAGTTCGACTATAAGAATTAGGTATTACCTTAGAAATAGATGAATATGAACAGCATTTATAGTGACTTTTTATCGGAATATTTAAAAGGCGACATAGTCAATGAATAAAAAATCAAGCTTAATTATAACCTTCTTGTCAAGTTACGGCAGGAAGGGTTTTATGATTTCCATATAAATTTTTTAAAGACATAGAAATTAAATCTTGACGATATAAAATAACTGATTCATTATGGTTATATAAATATTCGAAAAATGTCGAGGTTTATATTTATATTGTATTACTACAAGGTATTTGCACTGGTTTTATGGATTTGTTATTGATAATAGGGACATGAGGGTTATAGCGAGAAAGCAGGCTGGATGCGAATATACTTTGTATTGATTAAATTGTTACTAAGGAGGATGAAAAATAGTAATGTATATTGCTACATATATCATAGACATAGCCGTACTTTTTTACTTGGTAGGGTTGTTGTATTCCAGCACTGCATTGAATAACAATCGTAAAAAGCCATTTTTGATTGGTATTATCCTTACTATAATTATAATTCTGTCTGAAGTTGGGACGGTATTTACTGATAACGGAAGCTTAGAACTTCGCAGCATAAATGTTTTATGCAACATTCTTGGATTTGCTCTTACCCCAATAATCCCTATTGCAATAACTTTAATTTTTGACGGAAGGCTTCTAAGAAGGTATAAATTCTTGCTAGTTCCTACATTAATAAATATCGTTGCTACAGTTTTATCGCCACTATTCAGACTCATTTTTTATGTGGATGCTAACAATCATTATTTTAGAGGAGATTACTTTTTTATCTTTATAATAGTTTATATTATAAATTTTTTGATTCTGGTTATCAGCACTTTAAAAATAGGCAAGAATTATAATTATCCAATCATGTGGAAGTTGTTTGCGTTGTCTCTTTTTACTATCATCGGCACAAGTATTCAGATCGTATATCCGTTAGCCTATTCCTCTTGGCATTGTGTAACACTATCTCTATTACTATATTTTCTCTTGATGTCAGAGTTTGATAGCAGCTTTGACAAATTGACCGGCCTTTATAATCGGGCGGCATTTGATAAAGCAGTAAAACAGTTAGCCGAGACTAAAGGGTTTTCTATTATCCTAATTGATATAAACGATTTCAAAAGTGTTAATGATACTTATGGACATGAGTACGGAGATACTGTTATTAAAGAAGTGGCAGAAATTATTCGAAAATCCTTCAATAGATACTTCACCTGCTATCGTTTTGGAGGGGACGAATTTTCTATTATAGGCAATGAAACTGATCAAGAAAAGATTGAATATCAGCTAAGGACTATGACAGATAATCTTGCAGAAATGCGTGAGAAAGGTACACCATTACCAACAGTTTCTTATGGGTATAGTATTTTTAAAGGAGGAGAAAAACTGGATTTCCATAAAGCCTTTAAAGAGGCCGATGATCAGATGTATAACTTTAAAAAGAAGCATAAAGCCGATGCTACCCAAGAGACTACAGTACCGTTTTAGTTCACGAACATAGATAAGCAACCTATGTCAAATATTATTGAGTATTTCATTTTACTCCGACATTTTCCTATATTCAGATGGGGAAATGCCGACCTTTTTTTTGAACAATCTTGCTGAATGGCCGCTATAGTTCATATTGCAGGCAGCAAAAGCCTGAGCGATGGTGAGGTTGGCATCCAGCAGCTTCTCCTTTAATTTGCTTATTTTATAATTGACATAATACTTATGAGGGGTCATGCCTGTATGTTTCTTGAACAGTTTTGTAAAATGTGCCTTGCTTAGATGTGCCGCCTTTGCCGTTTCATCAGCGTTAAACGGCTCCTGCCAATGGGTCTCGATGTATTGTTTGCCCAATTCGATTTCTTCTTTACCCCTGTATACTCTTTTAAAGATAAAAACGGCGGCAAAGTATTCTACCTTACCGTCAGAATCAAACAAGGGGAAACATGTAATATCTGAGCTTATGGTCTGTATATCCCTGTCTTTCACATTAAAATATCGAATCATATCCTTATAAGGCGCATTAAAATCTCTAAGATATACGGTTTGGCCTGTCAATACCTGCCTAACCTGGTCCATAAAACCAAGCTCACCCACGATAGGGTCCTCAAAAACATTGTATTTACCTACATGAGACTCAATGCTTTTTATACCAATCATCTCCAGTGCAGCTTTATTAATCATCCTTGCTGTACCGTCGGGAGAGAATATCTGAATTGGATAGGGAAAGTGCTCGATCACTTTAGCAAACAGTTCTTGTTCCTCAAAAAGCGACTGTATTGATTCAGTCAAACCACTTTGTGAATCCTCAATCTGATCTTTCATAGATAGACCCTCATTTCCTTTTAACCTGAGATTTTCCACTTTTTTTTCATTATACTTCCTGCTTGAAAAAATTTCAAGCTTGAGAAAAATGAGAGATATTTTGTTTCAAAATAGCATTTTTGGTACTAAATAAGAGCATATCCTTTCTATCCTTAACGACAGCCGGTTAATAAAATATTAGTAACAGAAATGTAAGATAACAGCACTTCAGATGTAAAGGAGCATTCTTATGAATGATAAATCGAAAGAGCAACTTATCGATTTTTTTCCTTATCCTATCGCCATATTTACAAAACAGTACACACTAGTGAAGGTGAACAGGGCTTTCTCGACAGAAGCAAAACTGCGGTTTAAGAATCAAGAAAAAAGTACTATGCGTATTCTTCAGTATAAGATCAAAGACACACAACTTGCTGTAGCTGTAGTGAAAGTCTTTGATGGGAACACCTTTTTTTTGGAAGGTTTAAATAATCCCTTCTCCATGTTCTCGGGATTTTCACAACAAATTGAATCGCAACTTGATCGTTTCGATAGGGCTGTTATTTTTCCTGTTTCCAAAGATAATTCTAAAATCACCCATGGAGTGATTGTGTTTATGTCATGATCAATATTAGGAGAGGAGCTGATAAGACAGGTCATAAAACCATATGCAGGAGATACATACAACTATAAAAAGAAGGAGGGAGCAGTGACAATGAAAACCATCAGAGTGGCTATAATATTTCTAGTTATTATTATGATATTTTCACTGGGTGCATGCAGGAAAGTTGAAGAAAAAATAGCTGAAAAGAGTGCTGAAAAGTTTCTTGAGAAAGCACTGGGGGCTGATGTAGACATTACAATGGAAGGCGGCAAAATCAAGGTTGGAGATGGGACAATGGAAGTAGGGGAGGATCTCCCATGGCCCAAGGAAGCAATGGGAGATTTGCCAAAACCTGAAGGAAAGATCACTTTCATTATGGAAGATGAGCAAGCAAAAAGCTGCACTGCAACTGTAGCAGAGCTTAAGCCTGATGATGCGGAAAAATATATTAATAAGCTTAAAGAAATGTGCATTGATGGAGGGAGCTTGTCGGAGAACGAAGGATTGACTATTTTCAGAGGGGATACTCAAAAGAACGCTTCCATATACCTTCATTATAATTCGAATGATAATGAGGGTATAATCATATATTATCCAGAAGGTCTGGGTAACAATACGCACACGCTGAATACTACAACTGATGCGGGTAATAATTAAGCAGGTTCCCAATTATCACAAGACAATCCATCCGAACCGGCAGAAGCAGTAAAATTGCGGGTAAACTACCCAGAAGATGTCTTTTAAATAAACAAGGAGGATATTATAACGGTTGCTCGGGAACATGACTTTGGGGATGCAATAGAATACAGCCTTATTCTGGAGTCTAAAATGAGTACTAAGGAGATTGTAAAATATTATAAAGATAAATGGGGTCCCATAGAAGACAAATATGAATCAGTAAGTGCTAAGGCATTTGAGCTTATAGGTACCACTACGATGTGGCTGTTAATGGTTCTGCAATGGACGAGGATCCTAATAAGGTTGAGTACTATATTTATATCATTCACACTTCCCTAAGGTTGTTCCCATACTTACGGATGCAACAATTGCTATAGCAGTATCATATACGCTTTAATTGGATTGCCAAGCCTTAATTGAAGTTTATGGCTTGGTTTTTTCTTTAATAGTTACCATGGTAACACTTTTGTTAATACTAAAGGGTTATAATATTTGTAAATCGATAAATGAAGAGGATGACATATGAAATATATTATTTCAATAATACGAGTACTATTTTTATTATTGTTTTTATTTCTAGTACTTAATGGAAAAATGATGCTTTGGTTTGCTTTATTAGCTGTAAGTCTATTGTTAGCATTGGTATTTGGCAGTTATTTTATAGAAAAATTGGGAATAGTCATGATGTTGATAAAAGGAGAGAAAGATTATTAGAATTTGTATCGAAATTTAAAGTATAATATTAGAATAGATATATTTTTATTCAACAAAAATTCAATATATGCAGTGTAGCGGAAAAGCTGTCACGGGTCTATAATGTAGATGAGGTAACATATAAGAGGATAAGGAAAGTGATGTATATGAAAAGAGGTCAAATATTAGAAGTTTTTATAGAAGATACAAAGTACCCATCAATAGGTATCGCCAAGGTAGAAAACAAAACTATTGAGATAAAAAACGCTATAGTGGGAGCAAAAGTCCTAGTAAGGATAACAAAAAACAGAAAAGAAAAGGCTGAGGGAAAAATCCTTGAAGTACTTCAGTATCCTGAAGAGTCTATAGAACCAATATGTCCTCATTCAGAAGAATGCGGTGGATGTAGCCATCAACGCATACCCTATGAGACTCAGCTTCGCCAAAAGGAACGGGAAGTGCTAAAGCTTTTTGAAGATGCAGGTATAAAAGGCTTCAAATATGAAGGAATTGAAAAAAGTCCTCTGGAATTTGAATATAGAAACAAAATGGAATTTACTTTCGGAAACCTTACTAAAGGTGGAGAGATGACACTGGGAATGCATCAATCCGGTAAGTTTTATAACATAATACCTATTGAGCAGTGTAAGATTGCAGATAATGATTATAATATAATCCTTAGGGCAGTATCGGATTATTGCAGAAGAAAAGAGTTGCCTTTCTATAACAAGATGAACCATGAAGGATATCTAAGATACTTGGTAATAAGAAAATCATTCAGGAGAAAGGAACTTTTAGTAAATATAATCACTACAACTCAGATGGAGCATGACTTCACAGAATTAGCAGATGAACTTTTGAAGCTTGAGCTTGATAATACATTGGTAGGTTTTCTACATACAAAAAACGACTCCCTTTCTGATACGGTAAAAAACGAAGGTTATAGTGTATTATACGGAAGGGACTATATAGTGGAAGAAATATTAGGACTACAATTTAAAATATCTGCCTTTTCATTTTTCCAGACCAATTCATTGGGGGCAGAAAAGCTCTATAGTGTTGTACAGGACTACTTGGGAGATGCCGAGGGAAAGGTAGTCTATGATCTATATTGCGGAACAGGCACCATAACTCAAGTTGTATCTCAAAAAGCAGATAAGATTTATGGAATAGAATTGATAGAGGAAGCAATAGAAGCCGCTAAAGAAAATGTAAAGCTTAATAATATTGATAATATAGAATTTATTGTAGGCGATGTGGGAGAAAAACTGAAAGAAATTGAAGAAAAGCCTGATCTAATAATTATAGATCCTCCACGCCCCGGAGTTGGTAAAAAAGCATTACAGCAGATAATAGATTATGGTGTACCTCAAATGGTCTATGTATCCTGCAACCCCAAAACCTTGGTAGAAAATCTGAAGGATATGATAGAGGCAGGGTATAAAGTGGAGAGGATGAAACTTGTGGATATGTTTCCTCATACTGCTCATGTGGAGTGCGTGGTATTGATGACAAATGTAAAAAACAAATAAGTGCCTGAAAAACGGCCTGAATACAGGGCTTTCAGGTGATTTGCCATCTGCCGAAAATGTGCTTTTTGGCGGCTGGGATGCCGGAAAGCCCTGTATTTTTATGTGCGTGATTGTTCGCGGAAACACATC
>JAAYMO010000073.1 GCA_012521375.1 Clostridiales bacterium | reverse complement strand
GTGAAATAGTACCTTTTGTTGTAAATCCAGAGCAAAAGGATTTTTTAAACAGTATGGATAGATATAATATTATCCTAAAATCAAGGCAAATAGGATTTAGTACCTTATCTTTAGGACTTATGCTTTACTATGCCTTTCAAATACCTAATAGTAACTATATGATGTTGGCACACATGGAAAGTACAACAAATACACTTTTTACAAAACTAAAATTAATGTATGAAAGCATACCAGAAAAATATAGGATTGGATTCAGAAAAAGCAACGAAAAAGAATTATTTCTTGAAAATAATTCTAGAATATCAATACAAACAGCGAGCAAACAGAGTGCAGATGGTATTGGTAGAGGATATAGTTTAACAATGATTCATTTATCAGAGTTTGCACTATATGATGATTATGTGCAGGAAAATCTATCGACTATTGAAAGTGCATTAGTAAAAAGTCCTCAAGCAAAAATTATTATAGAGTCAACTGCACAAGGACTTAATTATTTTTATTATCTTTTTAAAGATGCAATAGCAGGCAATTCAAAATATAAAGCATTTTTTTACAACTGGTTAGGCGAAGGTTCAAAGAGGTATTACAGGTATGAATACGAACTTGCAAAAGAATGGTATCAAAAAGGCAGTTTAATAAAATACCTTACAGATGATGAAATGGACGAAACAGAAAAAAAACTATATGAAATGGGGGCAACGAAAGTGCAATTAATGTGGAGAAGATGGAGATTGAGAGACATGACACCTGAACAATTCAGGCAGGATTTTCCTTCTACATGGCAAGAAGCATTTGTTGCAACACAAGAGAGTGTATTTGACCAAAAACAGATAAGTGATAGATTATTATTTATACCAGAGCCACTAAAAGCAAATGAAATAAAAGATTTACCAGATATTCTATATCCATATCTAAACAAAAGTTTATTCATCTACAAATTGCCAAAGCCAAAAGAAATGTACTTTGCAGGTGTAGATACAGCAAGCGGACTATCAAAAGAAGGGGATTTATCTGCTATGAGTATACTTGATTCTTCAGGTGAACAAGTAGCAGTATTTTATAAAAGTGGATTACCTGTATATAAATTTGCGAATATAGTTAACGCTTTAGGAGATTATTTTAACTATGCTTGTCTTATGATTGAAAGAAATTCATATGGTTTAGACCTAATTAATAGATTAAAACGTGAAATAGGATACCTTAACCTTAATAAAACTAAAAAATGGGACAAGACCACAGGCAGGAAAACATTGGAAATTGGTTGGAATACCGATAATGTTTCAAAATCAAAGCTAATTCAGGATTTCAAAGAAGCATATGAAGAAGGAATTATACTTCTCAACGATAGAGAAACATTACAAGAAATGCAAATTTATGTGGAGAAAAATGGCAAGCTAGGTAATGTTAGAGGAAAAAATAACTTTGATGATCTAGTAATGGCAACCGCTTTGGGAATACAATCATTAAAACTAGGCAGGTATTATGTATAAACAATCAAGGAGGT
>JAAYMO010000072.1 GCA_012521375.1 Clostridiales bacterium | reverse complement strand
CAGGCGTTAGCCTGTTCATTTTTACCCTTGACTATCCACAGTGCAGCAGTTTTAATCTTGCTTGCGGAATTTTGAGCTATTCTACGAATCTTAATGCTAATTTTTCATATTAACTTTACAAAGCCTTCAAAAGAATTAAGATATATGTCTGCCATAGACTTTATTTCTTCCTTATCCTCCTCGGAGCTTTTATCATACATTGCTGCTACAAAAAAGCCTGCTGTTTTAGCACTTTTTATTGCATGAAGTGAATCTTCAAATACTATAGTTTCGTATTTGGAAGTATTAAGCATCTCCAAAGCTTTAAGAAAAAACTGAGGGTTATCTTTTCCCACCCCTGCTTCATAGCATGTGAGGATGAATTCAAAATATTTTGATATACCAAGTCTTTCCAATGCTGCCATTGCAAGCTTATAGTCGGTGGCGGTAGCTATGCACATTCTCACTCTTTTTTCGTAAAGTTTATTTAGAAAAGGAGCCACAAAAGGTTTTAAAGGCACTTTATATCTATACTGATTTTCAATCATTTCGATAATTTCTTTTTTGATTTCATCTTCGCTTTCGTTGATAGAGTATGCTTCCTTAAAATAACGGATAGATTGCTCAAGACTCAATGTCTTAAGCAGTTCGTTTATATTTTTTGGAGGAATAATGCCTTTCTGCCTTAGGTATTCTGCTCCTAAGTCATCCCAGAAATGCATTGAGTCTATCAAAGTACCGTCCAGATCAAAAATAGCTCCTTTAAGCTTCATGGCTTACCAACCTAGATGAAATCTGATATAGTCTCTTTACTGCGGCAGCAATATCATCTTGAGCAAAAATACCAGAAATTACTGCTATGCCGGCAATTCCGCTTCCTGCAAGTTTCATAGCATTATCCTCATTGATTCCGCCAATGGCTACTACAGGTATAGATACTGCTTTGCAAATCTCCTTAAGAGCTTCAAAGGATACTACATCTGCATCAAGCTTGGTAGGGCTAGGAAAAACAGCACCAACTCCCAGGTAATCTGCACCACTTTGTTCTGCTTTTATTGCCTGTTCCACCGTTTCTGCCGACACGCCGAGGATTTTATCGGAACCGATGATTTTTCTTACATCTTTTGCATCCATATCTTCTTGGCCAACATGGACTCCGTCAGCTCCGCAGGCTATGGCAACATCTACGTTATCATTGATTACATAAGGGATTTTGTATTTGTCTGTTATTTTCTTTATTTCTATTGCAATCTGAAGAAAAGAATCATAGTCAAGATCTTTTTCCCTCAGCTGCAAAAATGTTACTCCTGCTTTGAGGGCTTCTTCAACGGCATCAGGAAGGGAGCGATTCTTAAGCCATGATCTCTCAGTAACTGCATACAAAAGCATGGAGGATTTATCTACTTTCAATTTTCATACCTCCTTTTAGGGTTTTAGCATCTAATTTGCTCATGGCGTCAATTAGGTAGGTCCTGTAGGAAGAGGTGCCTGTGTCATTTTTCACTACTTTTTCATAAGCCAGTTCTCCACACAAACCAAAGGCACTTACTGCAGCGGCAGCAGCATCCAAATGGTTGTCTGGATTTGCTGCGCAATATGCAGCAACTATTGCAGTCAGCATACATCCTGTACCACTTACCATAGACATCATCTGATGTCCATTTCTTATGACATAAGCTTTGTTTGAATCTGCTACAATATCTATAGCGCCGGTAATAACGATTATGGCATTTGTTTTCGAGCTTAACTCTTTGGCAAAAGATATTGTTTCGTCCAGATTTTCTTCTGTTACTGCATCGCTTATATCAGCGTCGACTCCTTTTGTGGTTCCGCTTCCCTTGTATACGGTTTTTATTTCAGAAATGTTGCCCCGTATAATTGAGAATTTGACTTCTTCCAAAAGTTTAAAAGTTGTATCTGTGCGCAGCTTTGATGCTCCTGCACCAACCGGGTCAAGGATTACAGGATGGGAAAGTTCATTTGCTTTTTTACCTGTTTTAAACATTGTTGCAATAGTTCTTTCATTTAAGGTTCCAATATTGATGACAAGAGCATTGCATATAGAGGTAATTTCTACTGCATCTTTTTCATCATCAGCCATAATGGGTGAACCGCCACAGGCTAATAGTATGTTTGCCACATCATTTACTGTGACATAATTTGTTATGCAGTGGACTAAAGGGGTTTTCTCGTGAACATTTTTAAGGATACTCTCAAACATTTATAAAACCTCCATAAATAAAATCTGTAATACTGATATATTAAAAAAGGGAAGTGCCTAATAGGTACTTCCCATCATTTTATTTCATAATTTCCCTACGTTGGCATTATCCAAATCAGGTAATAAGGGTCGAAGCTGTATTCGCTTCCTCTCAGCCTGCACACAAGCTCCCCTAAAAATTATTTTGTTTTGTATAAATATTAACATAATAAATATTTAATTGTCAATGATAATGGGGTTTATAAAATTACTTCAAAAGTCTATATAAGGCTACGGCAAGATATAGTTTATAAGATGAAGGCATTTTTAAAAAATCATAGCCTATAAGTTCTTTGATTTTATTGATTCTATATTTTACAGTGTTTTTATGTAAAAATAACAGTTCTCCGGTCTTTGGAACACTGTTTTGAGCATCTAAAAGGTATACAGTCAGAGTATCTATAAGTTCATTGTTATCTTCTTTTACTTGTAAAGGTTTAAGAGGAAGCTGGCCATTAAGCGGTGTAAGAGGGAGACGATGGTTTGCAATATTATCTTCGCCACTTTCAAGTACAGATACACATTCTTTTGCAAATTGTAACTCATGAAGATTTATGATTCTTTTGTGAGGATATATTTTGTGACAAGTTTCCAGGTAATCATCTATGAGAAGATAGGCATAGTGAACATCGGTTGTGGTCATAAGATTATTGCATGTTATCAGGTATATATCACCACACTTTTCACTGAGCATTTCCATAAAATCTATCTCAAGTTTATCATTGTCAGGGAAAGGGCTGTCATTCATGAAAGCTACTACAGTGTCATTGATCGCTTCCACCAATACTACTCTGCGGTAACCAAGTAGAAATGATCTGGTTATTATTGCTCGATTTATGGCACCATTTTGCCTTGCTTGGAGTTTTAGTTCTGTACCAGTTTTTAAGTTTTTTTCTTTTACGACCCACATTGTATGAATTGATGCTACATCAATATTAAGAGATTTTGCTATACGCCGCATACGCATAGGGTCATCTTCAAGAATGGCATTAACCAATGCATAAGAGTCTTCAATCCTGAAATCATATTGCCAATTGTTAATAAATATTTGTATAACTTCTGCTGCTTGCTTTAGATGATACATAGGCAGAGGATGATTTTCATTGACGGATATTAAATACATTACCGGGGAATTTTCAATAGATACTGGGATATGATTTATATAAACAGTTACATCGTTTATTTTTGTACAAACCGGGTTTTCTGAAGGAAGAAACTGTTTATTCTTCATATATGAATTTAGTATCTCCTTGTAAGTCCAGCGGGATGCCATCGGCCAAGTTGCAAAACCCCTTTGTTCCATATTATGATTTGCAAGAAGAAGAGTACAATGTAAACGGTCGCTTAACATGCGCATTACTGCACCTATGGTTTGTTGTCCTTTCTGAAGTTGTGTTATACGATTGATTATACCAGTTACAAAGTAAGTTTCTTTCATCTGGTCTTTTATTACCAGTTCCAGTATTTCACTTATAGCTTCACTATAACGTAAATCAAAGCGGTTTTCAGGCATGCAGATGATTGGGAAATCCAGTTCATCTGCTGTTTGTAATACACGCTTGTCGAGAGATAAAACGAATACTCCAAGATAGTATAATATGAGGCCTACTTCACCGCCTTCATGTAATCGGCGTATAATCCTACACTGTTCATCTACATTGTCTTTAATGGAAGTCAGTGCTGATATAATCAATTCATTTCCAAGAAAAAGACCATCTGTAAGCAATGAAGCATCAGCATATTCAAGAACTGAAACTCCTGATACGATTTTATTAAGTCCTCCATGACCAGCTACAACTTTTGCTTCGCGCAAAGCAGAAAGTTTCAAGCAATCTGAAACCGTGATGCTCATTGTATCACCCTCTAATAAAATTCACATTTTTTAACTATTATTATAATACCATAAATAGAAATAATTAGCATAAAGAAGAGCAAAACCGGTTCCATGTGGTGAAGCCGGTTTTGTTCGTAAAATCTAATAAATATGTTCTCCTTTGTCTATAATCTTTTGTCCATCAATCCATACTGTAGGTGAATTGATTATACAATCATAATGGATATTTGACTGACGAGTGCCACCCATTGATACATTCATGCCAAATGCAATATGGACGGTACCCCATACTTTTTCATCTACCAGTGGATGGCCGATTATTTTTGCGGCCGGATTTGTACCTATGCCAAATTCAGCAATAGCCCATGCTTCATCGTCCTTATCAGATAGGAAATCTTTTAGGGCAGTTGCGCTTTTATTTCCTTCTATGGATATAATACGTCCATCTTTAAGGGTGAGTACTACATCGTCTTCAACAGGGCCAACATATGCTATGCAGCCGTCAACTACAATCTTTCCATCACCTACATTTTCAAGTGGAGCAATATATGCTTCTCCGGCAGGCAGATTGCCTAGAGCGCTGATTTGAGTCAAGTCGCCAGTATCTGCAAGTCCAGTTCGTCCTTCGATATATAAGGTAACATCTGTTCCTTTATCAGTTACGATTCTTATAACTTTTGCTTCAGTAAGCAAATCAGCAAGTTTTTCACTTACTTTTTTGATGAACGGATAATCTGCATCCAGATAGTTTTCAGCAATATTTGTATTCATCATAGGCATCGAAGCAATGCGAGCTCCTTTTTTTGTTGCTTCTATGCGTGCATTAACATGAGAATAACTCATTGAAGTGAGTAAAAATTCAACATCGGCTTCTGCCATAGCAGCACTTACAGGTGCCGGAGGTTCGCCCTTTGTCTGAGCAGGGGCTTCTACATAAGTAGTAGGGATTTGACACTCTCTGCCTGCAACACAAAAACTATAAGCAAGTTCTGAAGTCTTTTCATCACCTACAATTAAGAGTTGTTCATCTTTTTTTGCCCCCATGCAATTAATAATCAGTTTTTTTGCGGCTTCAACAATTTTTCGGTTAACATTCATATTACTTCCCCCTTTTCAAGTCCCAAAATTTCATTTATATCCATAATGCCTCCTCCTGCCAGAGAAGTCTTACTAAATAAAGAGTTTAATACCAGGTATGATATAAGACATACAATTATACCATCGAGGGCTGGGCTGAAAAAGCTAAAGAAAAGTGCCACTATGGACCCGGCTGCCCAAGACAGTATTCCAATCCAGTTTATACCTTTAACAGGGTACCAGTTGTTTGGATCTCCTTTACCTATAATCCAATAATCAGCTATAATGATACCTGCTATCGGTGGAACAAGGCTGCTCAATACGCTTATAAAAGACTCAAGGACTGTTGCTAATCCGGCTATTGCCACTAAAGTTCCCAGAGCTCCGCATATGAGCGTAACTTTAGGACGAAGTTCATCTCTGAAACTGAAAACTTTCATAGCTGCCAAGCCTGCTGTGTATGCATTGCCTGTATTGGTAGTCCATGTGGCCAGTATAAGAACAAGCATGCTGATAATCGGCATGCCCAGGCTAGCAAATACTGCTGTTATATCATAGTTACCTGCAGCCAGAGCCATTACTGCACCTATAAATATCATAAATACTGCAGCAGGTAGTACACCCAGGACTGTAGCCAATACGGTATCCCTGCGATTTTTGCATAACGGGAATAATCCGCATTTATTACTGTACCTACCGCAAACAGACCTATAACTATGGAAACAGCTGAACTTAAAGGCATAGCTGTCTCTGGGGCATATGCAAGAAGGTTTGCGAATCCTTTGGTGCTTATGGCATATATTGCTCCGTATGAGCAGAGAATAAATAGGGCAGGTACTGCAATGTAATTAAGTACTTTCATGAATTTAAAGCCATATACTGCCGTAAATAGCATTACTCCTCCCCAGATGATGCAGGAAAGCCAGAAGGGGAAGCTGATATTCCAGTACATCAATAATGTATTAAAAGCAGTGGCGCATGTAGCAGTCTGTACACCGAACCATCCCAACTGAGCAATCAGAATGACAACACTCATCAGGAAGGAAGACCCTTTGTCTCCGAATGCTTTTGTTGCACACATAGTACAAGGAAGCCCAAGGTCAGTACCTTGTATACCTGTCAGTACCATGATGAATGAGCAGATTGCAAATCCAAGAAATGCAGCAAGAGTAGTATTAGCAAGGGTCATGGATGATGAAAAAATTCCTCCGACCATCAACATAGGTATACATATCATGGTACCAATCCATATGAATGCTATGCTGGTCCAATTCTGCCTTTCATGTTCTTGAATTCGACTTAAAGCTTTTCTTTCAATATTGTTTGATTTACTGCTTTCCATTTTATTACCTCCCACATTTTATTTATTAAAACCAGTACATATGCGGGTAGAGGGAAGCCGCCCTAGTGGCCACACTTATCAGGCGGCTCCAAAGAAGTAAATATCAGTATTTAAAAGGCATTCGTTCACCTTCATAACCTACTCTCTTAAGGAAGGGTTTCCACATGTCAAACATCTTAGGATTCTTTTCCCACATTTGATCAACTTTTAATGCACCGAGTGAAACCTTCATTTTTTCTTCAATATCTGCATTGGTTAATGGAATACCTGATTGATATTCATAAGTACATATGATGTCGGGCACTGTCATTATTGGCTGGCCATTTCTAGTGACTAACAGATTCTCATTTTGGAAATAGATAATCCATTCAACATTAGGCGTATTTAAATCACTTATATAAACCTTACCATAATCAAAACCATCTTTAGTTATAGTTTCCACTTTTGTTACTACACCTTTACAAAACTCTCTGCAGCCCAAACCAATTTTTCTTAATTCACTAAATTTATCTTTAGCTTCGGTATTACGGAGAACTTTACCAATCTTTTCTGCAAGAGAGACAGTTCCACATGGCAGATTCTCTTCAATTTCATCTTTGCGCACCATCCAGCCTGAGAGGCCGCTTAACATGCCGAATGCTATGCAGATATGCCTTCCAATTTCTTCTGCAAGTTCTGCATTCTTTTTATTGGACAATTCAATAGTAATTTTATCGTTATTGCCATTAGCCATAGCAAGAGGAGAAGTATCTAGACCATTGATGTGAAGTAGAAGTGTGTTAAGAGCCGGTACTGCACGTCCAGCACCATCTGCATCTATAAAGGGCATGCCTTGAACAAGTGAGATAAGCATGGGAACAAATGTATTGAAGCCTCCCATTTCGACGGCAAGAGAATATTTTATATATCTCTTGGGCTCTAATTTTTCAGCATATTCACATAGTGCGTTGTATGCATTGGTTGCATAGACGGAAAAATCTACATCTTTAATAGCTTTTGGTGCTCCCATACCAGCTGTTACTGCTGCATAACTTAAAGGATCTAAATCTTTTGTTTCATATAGTTCTATTTTTATAGGTTTACCTGGATGATCTTTTTTGTATTTTTCCAAAAGTTCTATGCCGTTTTTCATGGAACCGCCACCACCACCTCCTAAGAGTGTGGCACCCCAGATTATGTCTATTATTTGAGATTCATTCAAGACTCTGATTGCCATAAAAATACCCCCTATTTTTTAATAATTTATACATTATCGATAATGTAATTTAATTATAATATTGTCAGAAAATTTTGTATTTGTTCCAAGGGTTGAAAATCTTTAATTATATTTGTATAAAGATACAATATAGTAAAAGTGAAAGGATATTAAATGAATTTTTGTGGAGTATTCAAGATAGGAGTTTGAAATAAAAAAGAAGTGAAAGAAGAGAGGATATGATATAATATTGAAAAACATGAAGAGCAGTTTTAAAGTAATATGATAAGAAAGTTTGAAAAGTATATAAGTTAATGTGTTAATATAACTATTCGTATTTAAGCATAGAGCAGGTGATTTTAGATAATTCTAGAGGTGTACTTTTATGAAACATTTTAAAAAGGTGGCAGGCGCTTCAGCAGCTATTGCAATAGCATCCCTAATAAATATAGGAATATTGGATTCGGATTTTAGAGTTTCAGCAGGGATAATTTTTTTTGCAATTTATCTATTTTATAAAAAGGATTTAAAACCAATTGAGTTAGGCCTAATATCAGGTATTGCAGTTTATGCTATTAGAGTTGTACTTTATATTTTTGAAAAGGGAAATTTAGAGGATGTGGTACTATCATATCAATTAGAGATATTATTTTATACATTTTATGGGATTATATATTCACTGCTTGTTAAGAAAAATGATATAGAAAGTATAAATAAGTTGTTCCCTATTTTAATTTTAAGTGATTTTGGCGCCAATGTAATTGAAGTATTTTCCAGAATTATGCTTAAAGCATTGCAATTCCATTTGGATATTATAGTAACATTATTATTTGTGGCTTTAATACGTTCCAGTGTAGTGTGGATTATATTAAATGGACTTAAATACTATAAAATGCTTCTTTTAAAGGAAGAACATGAGATCAGATATACGAGACTTTTATGGTTAACAGCACAATTAAAATCAGAAATGTACTGGATGGAAAAGAATATGGAAAATATCGAAAGGATTATGTTTAACTCCTATGAGCTATTTGAAAAGATAAATCAAAGAGAAGATGAGGATAGCTGGGGTAATAAAGCACTATCTATAGCTAAGGATGTTCATGAGATAAAAAAAGAATATTCATTGGCTGTTAGGGGGATTAAAGAGCTTGTAGAAGATAGGATTATTGATAATGGGATGAATTTTAAGGATATTATTACCATATTAGATGAAACCATGAAGCGGGAAATAAATCGTATAGGAAAAAATATTGTGCTGCTGTTTGAAACAGGAGAAAACTTTTTTACCACAAAGCACTATTTTCTTATGTCCATATTCAGAAATCTTATTATGAATGGGATAGATGCCATACATGATTCGGAGAAAAGCGCAGTTATTTATTTTACTCATAAGGTTGAGGATGGACAACATGTTTTTATAATATCCGACACTGGTTGTGGTATAGATGAAGAAAATTTGAGCAATATTTTTTCCCCAGGCTATTCAACAAAAATAAATTATGAAACAGGTGAAATAAATAGAGGCCTTGGATTAAGCGTAGTTAAAGATATAGTTGAAAGAGAATTAAAAGGAAGAATAACAGTAAGTTCTATAAAAGGTGGAGGCACAACATTCCGCATTGATATACCAAAAAACGTACTGGAGGTGACCTAAGTGAAAATATTCATTATAGAGGATGATAATAACATTATTAAACAGTTGGAAAAGATAATAATAGACAGGGAATTAGGTAAAGTAATAGGATGTGCAAATGATGGCATAACTGGTTTGGAAGAAATAATTGATCTAAAGCCAGATATAGTGCTTGTAGATTTACTTATGCCCGGCAAGGATGGCATTAGTTTAGTAAAAGAGGCTAAAAAAATACATCCCGATATGTTTTTTATTATGATATCCCAGGTATCATCTAAAGATATGATAGGGAAATCATATCAAAGTGGAATAGAATATTATGTTTCAAAACCTATCAATGCAATAGAGGTTGAAAGTGTTATTAAAAAAGTAGAAGACAAATTAGAGATGAATCGAAAATTGAACCAAATTAAAAGCTTGTTTTCTAATAATAAGGATGAACAAAAGAAACAAAAAACCAGCAGCGGAATTGAAAAGGTAAAGGTTATAATGCAAAGAATTGGAATTGCAGGAGAATCAGGAAGTCAAGATATATGTAATATAGTAAAATATTTGATCGATACTAAGCAAAACGCGTCTGATTTCACATTAAAGGAGCTTTGTAGCAAATTTACAGACCAGCCTAAGACAATGGAGCAAAGAATTAGAAGAACTGCTATGGTTGGCATGGTAAATCTGGCCAATTTGGGAATTGAGGATTATCTGAATGAAACTTTTATAGAATACTCCACTGGATTATATAATTTTGAACAAATCAAAACGGAGATGGACTACATCAGGGGTAAAAGCAAAAAAAGAGGAAAAGTAAATATCAAAAAATTCATTGAGGGAATGGTTTTATATACATCTCAGGAGAGTTCATATGAATAAAATTTTAAAAATATACTTTTTGAAACCATTTGAATCTTTTTGTAGGTTAATATCTATAATCAATATGAACTTTGATTTATTGTGACGAATTATGGATGACATTTTAACAGTTGCAGACTATTTCATACTAATATTATTAAGAAACTCAAACACCTATATTTAGATTAATGTTGGGAAGAGGGATACAAATGGAGAAGATTCAAATGGTTATTGATTTAGTTAATACTTTTTTATGGGATTATGTTTTGATAATTGTTTTATTTGGAATAGGAATTTTTATGACCATAAAGCTTAGATTTCCGCAGTTTACTAGATTATTTCCAGCTATAAAAAAGATGTTATCAGGAATAGTCAAAAAAGAGTCAGTAGATGAAGGCAAAATGACGCCGGTTCAGGCTTTAGCTACTGCAGTTGCCGCACAAGTAGGTACAGGAAATATTGTAGGTGTTGCGACAGCTATAGCCGCTGGTGGACCTGGAGCAGCATTTTGGATGCTTGTATCTGCTTTTTTTGGAATGGCCACTATATTTAGCGAAGCAGTGCTTGCTCAAAAATACAGAGAAAATAAAGATGGAGAGCTGGTTGGGGGACCAGCTTATTATATAAAAAATGGCTTGCATTCAAAAGGATTAGCCTTGTTCTTTGCTATAGCATGTATAGTAACATTAGGGATAGTTGGTATTATGGTACAATCCAACTCAATAGCTGTATCAGTTGGAAACGCATTTGGAGTACCAACAATTGTAGTTACCATAGGGTTAGCAATAGTTGTTGCACTCATTTTGATTGGTGGTATGGGAAGAATAGCATCTTTTGCTGAAACAGTAGTACCGATTATGGCTTTTGCATATATACTTGGAAGTTTAATAATAGTTGTTTTGAATATAGGAAATTTTGTTCCTGCACTTAAAGCCATATTTATGGGAGCATTTTCCCCAGGAGCAATTGGTGGAGGTGCGCTTGGTATAACTGTTCAGCAAACTATAAGGTTTGGTCTTGCAAGGGGTCTTTTTTCAAACGAAGCAGGTATGGGTTCAACACCCCATTCACATGCAGTAGCAGATGCTAGACACTCTGCTGAACAAGGATTCACTGCTATGGTAGGTGTTTTTATATCAACCTTCTTAATTTGCTTGTCAACAGTTATGGTAAACATTACTTCAGGTTCGTATAATATGAATATTTCTGCAGTTGAAATGAATGAAACGGCTACAATCATGACACAAAATAGTTTTGCCTCAGGATTCGGTGCATTTGGTGGAATGTTTTTATCAATTTGTTTATCTTTCTTTGCACTTACTACAATAGTTGGGTGGTATTACTTTGCAGAATCAAATGTGAAGATGGTGTTTAGTTCAAAAGCAAGGGTATTAAATATATTTAAAATTATAGTTATATCCGGCTTGATAGTAGGTACTTTTATAGATGCAACATTTATATGGAAATTAGCAGATATGTTTATGGGGATAATGGCTTTGCCAAACATCATAGCATTATTTATGTTGTCTAATGAGGTAGCAGACATACTTAAAGATTATGATGAGCGTTTTGTATTAAATAAGGAGAAAAGTATTGTACCAAAGGAAAAAAGTTTTGCAATAAAGAACAAAAGACAGGAAGTATTAAATTAAACTGTTTCATTAGCAAAGTACTCATAATATCATACTCAAAAAATATTTATATTTGTATTAAAATTCAATTTTCAGTTTGTTAGTTCCCTCGCTTATTGGTATTATATATGTATATATAGATAGCGAAGGATTGAGTACTTATGAGAAAATTAGTCGTTGGAATACTAGCACATGTAGATGCAGGAAAAACAACATTATCTGAGAGCTTGCTTTACCTTACAGGTAAAATTAGAAAATTCGGCCGGGTGGACAAAAAGGATACCTATTTGGATAATTATGAATTGGAAAGGTCAAGAGGAATAACTATTTTTTCCAAACAGGCTGTATTTGAAATAGATGATACACGAATAACTCTTCTGGATACCCCAGGCCATGTAGATTTTTCAACAGAAATGGAGAGAACGCTCCAAGTGCTGGATTATGCTATTCTAGTCATAAGTGGGGCAGATGGAATCCAGGGGCATACCAAGACTTTATGGCGTTTGCTTTCCATATATAAGATTCCTGTATTTTTGTTTATTAATAAAATGGATCAAGCAGGAACTAATAAAGATAAAATAATGGATGAACTGAAGAAACAGTTGGATGACGGGTGCATTGATTTTGGGCAGGGTGAAACTGAAGAATATTATGAACAGTTGGCTATGTGCGATGAACCCCTTATGGAAGCCTATTTGGAAAAAGGAAATATACAGCTTCAAATGATTAGAACAGCTATTAATAGCCGTAAGGTATTTCCATGTTTTTTTGGCTCAGCTTTAAAACTGGAAGGTGTTGAGGAATTTATCCAGGGTATTGTAAAGTATACGGAAATTCCTTTTTATCCATCAGACTTCGGTGCCAGAGTATTTAAAATTATCAGAGATGAACAAGGGAATCGCTTAACCTATATGAAAATTACCGGGGGGAAGCTTAAGACAAAGGATGTTTTAAGCGATGGAGTTTGGGAAGAAAAAGTCAATCAGATCAGGATTTACTCAGGAGAAAAATTTGAAGCTGTAAATGAGGTTGAGGCTGGCACTGTGTGTGCAGTTACCGGACTTAGCCAGACAAAGCCGGGCCAGGGTCTGGGGATAGAGAAAACTTCAAATATGCTTGTTTTGGAACCTGTATTGTCTTATCAGATTATATTGCCTGAAGATTGTGATCCTAGAGCCATGCTTCCCAATCTGCGTCTTTTGGAAGAGGAAGATCCAGAACTCAACATAGTATGGGATGAGCAGCTCAATGAGATTAAGGTGCAGATTATGGGTCAGGTTCAAATAGAGGTTTTACAAAGTCTTATAAAAAGTCGTTTTGGTATAGATGTATCTTTTGACTCAGGGAAAATTTTATATAAAGAGACCATTGGAAATACCGTAGAAGGGGTAGGTCACTTTGAACCTTTAAGGCACTACGCGGAGGTACATCTATTGATGGAACCTGGAGAACGAGGAAGCGGCCTGCAGTTTGATACTCAGTGCAGCGAAGATATGCTCAGCACAAACTGGCAAAGGCTTATTTTGTCTCATCTAGAAGAGAAGGTTCATAAAGGAGTTCTCACAGGTTCAGCAATTACGGATATGAAAATCACATTAGTTTCTGGAAAAGCTCACAATAAACATACACAGGGCGGTGATTTTAGAGAAGCCACATATAGGGCGGTACGGCAAGGTTTAATGGAAGCAGAGTCAATTCTGCTGGAACCGTATTATGCCTTCCAGCTTCAGGTACCTGAAAAAATGGTAGGCCGCGCTATGACAGATATTGATAGAATCCACGGAAAATGCCAAATTTCGAAGATAGCTGATGGAATGGCAGTTGTTACTGGAACAGCGCCTGTGGCTACCATGAGGAATTACCATCAAGAAATGATGGCCTATACAAAGGGGGAAGGAAGGTTATTTTGCTATCTTAAGGGATATGAGCCTTGCCATAATACAGAAGAGGTAATAAAAGCCGTAGGATACGATGCAGAAAGAGATGTGGACAATCCAGCGGATTCTGTTTTTTGTGCAAATGGTACCAGCTTTATAGTTAGCTGGGATGAGGTAAAAGATTATATGCATGTTGAGAGTTACTTCGAAAAAAAGACTGGTTTATTTGAAGAAACAGCGGAAAGGCAGACTTTCCATCAGCAGGAGGAATGGATTGCTCCAGAAGAAGTTGATAAAATACTTAATAGAGCCTATTATGCAAATCAAGGGAAAAAATCTGCCTGGCAAAAGCAGAGCTCTGCTATCCCCAAATATTATAAACCTTCTAACTATACAAAGATTCCGAAAGAAGGCAAAGATGAATATCTTCTTGTTGATGGCTATAATATTATATTTGCTTGGCCTGAGCTAAAAGAACTTGCAGATGTCAACATGGATGGTGCCAAAGTGAAATTACTGGATTCACTAAGTAATTATCAAAGTATCCGAAAATGCCGGATTATAGTAGTGTTTGATGCTTATCGCGTTCATGGACATATTGAGGAAGTAATCGATTATGGCAATATCCATGTGGTTTATACAAGGGAAGCCCAAACTGCTGACCAGTATATAGAGAAATTTGCCCGGGACAATCAGAAGAAATATAACATTACTGTTGCAACTTCAGACGGTTTGCAGCAGATTATTATAAGGGGTGCTGGATGCTCTTTATTGTCCGCAAGAGAGTTGAAAGACGAAATAGAAAAGACCAATGAAAAACTTATTCAAGAATATAAAGAAAAGCAAGTAGCGGATTTTAATTATCTAAAGGACACATTGCCTTCAACAACCAAAGAACAGATAGATGAACTGCTTAAGGAAGAGAAAGACAATTAGAAAAATCGTTAATTGTTTCATTATATTTCAGCGCAGGTTGATCATGGTTTGCGGATAATGTTAAAATCAAGGATAGTAATAATATGGGCGTCATAATCGATGAGCCCATTTTTTTCATTCATCGTCATTATTATTGCATTTTCACTTTCAAAGTGGATAATGCTGCCTTTATTGTATTTAGAGATAATTTTTTATATTCATAATAACCACCTTTATAAAATTAGTTCAGTGGCAACTAAATGATGCTGAAATTTATTATAATATGTGTTCAACCATAATGAAAGGAGAAATATGATATTTGTGGTATCATAGATGCCGTGCTTTATAATCAATGACAAGCTGATATAGTCTAGAACATTAGGAAAATATTGACATAGCAATCCAACGTTTGATATAATTCAACTAAAATCGACTTTCCCCCAACTCTTTATGTTATTTATTGTATAATGAAGATAGGGTGATTTAATGAAGAAAATCAGCACAAGAATTATTGCCTTGTTAGGAATATTAGTTTTTTTTATATGTTTTGGATTTGGAATAGTTTCATACACTGCATCTTATAATTCTTTAATAGATGTGTTGGAAGAAACCATGCCTAAAGTTGCTCAAGAAGCATCCATTACAATTGAAGATGGAATACAGAATCAGCTTAATAAATTAGAAATTATTGCTTCATTAGAGTATATGCGAGTATTAAACGAAAGCAATCCTGATACTTCTACTATCAGGTCTATTATGTCAGCTGAAGCTAAAAGATCGGCACACAAGCAAATGATTCTAATAGATAGGAATGGCAATGCTTTATATGATGATGGTAGAGTTGCTGTTATGCCAAATAATATTTACTATAAAAAGGCTTTATCGGGTGAAAATGTAATATCGGAACCTATGATAGATAATGCAAGTAATGAAATCATAATATACTATGCCGTACCTGTTAGAGTAGATAATGAGGTAGTAGGTGTCTTGATGGCAGTAAGAGATGGTTTAGAGTTGAGTGAATTTGCGGCAAGGATCAAATTTGGAGAGACAGGAGAAGCTTTTATAATAGATAATCAAGGTAAAACCATTGCTCATGCAGATAAAGAGCTTTTGTTGCAAATAGTCGAGGTTCATACTGCAGATGAATCTTCTTCTGCATCTGTTGATGCAACTTCCTCCGCATCTGTTGATGCGACTACTTCAGCTTCAGAAAATAATGAACAAAGTATATTAACAGAAATTGAAACATCAGAATCAAGTTCAACTGATAATAGCAAAACCCAATTAGGATTTGAAGGATTTTCAGATATACAAGAAAAAATGATGAAAGGTCAAAAAGGATTTGGAGAGTATGAATATAATGGAGTTGCAAAGGTTTCTGGATTTGCTCCTATTGAAAAGTTTCAATGGTCTATTGCTGTAACCATTGATAAAGAAGAAGCATTATCAGGACTATCCGGACTGAAACAGACCTTTTTGTTAATTTCATCTGTATTTTTATTGGCAGGACTTATTATTGCGTATTTCATTGGAACAAGTATTTCTAAACCGATTTCTCATTTGGCACATCATTGTAAAATAATATCCAACGGTGATTTTTCAAAAAACATGGAAGAAAGATACACAAAAAGACATGATGAAATAGGTGATTTAGCTAGAGGGTTTAATAATATAAATATAAATGTTTCGAAGATAATTCGAAATGTTGTTTCAGAAGCCGGCAGTGTAAGTAAGGCAATTGAAAATGTAAATAATAATATGTCAGGACTGACTGATGAAATAGATCATATGTCTGGTATTATTGGAAGATTATCTTCAAAAATGGATGAGACATCTGCTATGGCAGAAGAAATGCATGCTGCATCCAGTGAGATTGAAGGAGCAATTGATTCAATATCCGATAAATCACAAAAAGGTGCCCAATCTGCAAAAGAAGTAAGTAAGAGAGCTGAAAACCTAAAGAATAATGCTATTGAATCACAAAAAAGGGCACAGGATATACAGTTAGATGTTGCAATAAAATTGAGAGAAGCTATTGAAAAATCCAAAGCAGTGGAGAAAATAAAAATATTATCTGATGTTATTCTAGACATATCATCTCAGACAAATCTACTAGCATTAAATGCGACAATTGAAGCGTCTCAGGCAGGAAATGCAGGAAGTGGTTTTGCGGTTGTTGCAGGTGAAATTAGAAATCTTGCGGATCATACAAAACAAACTGTCAATGAAATTCAGAAAGTAACAAAACAAGTGATAGAATCAGTAGAAGCTCTTTCCACAAGTTCTGAGCAAGTATTGGAATTCTTAGAAGAAAAAGTTGTGAAAGATTATAATATGCTTGTTGAGACAGGAGAGCAGTATAATGAAGATGCCCAGCTGATTACGGAGATGGTTGCTGATTTAAATAAGACTACAGAACAATTGTACAGTTCAATTAAAAACATGGTAAAGGCTATAAATGATGTTGCGGCGGCATCAGAAGAGGGTGCTTCAGAAACTGCAGATTTGGCTAATGAAGCAACACTTATTACTAGAAGAACCAAGGAAGTATTGGAAAAAACTTATGATGTAAACAAAAGTGCTGGCAAACTTTTAGACCTTGTATCAATCTTCAAGACATAGGTTTATTAAAAATGCAAGGTTAAACGGAGATGAGTTGACAGATTAATGATTCCGATAATATCTATACAAATATAAAAGGTAATATGTAATATGTAAAAACTATTTTTTATTATTAAATACTGCTTTATCTTTGTGATAGAAGTATTTACCGTATCGTAATAAACAGAACCTAGTAAGTAGCCGGAAGGGTGCGGCTTTTTACTGGGTTTAATTATTTATAGATATTTTTATCTTCAATGAGTATTTAATAGTAGATCTTAGCTTCAATAAGCGATGAGCTAGGTCTTTCTATCAGAGGTGTTGAAAAAATATGTATATAAATGGTGAAACAAATGAATCCTGGAAGAATTGCATATATAAGGAACAATGGTCAATTACTGATTACTTGCAGCATGCATAAAAATTATTTTTATGTTATAATTATATTATGTAAATAATATAACCAAAGTTGTATAAGTTATCCTCTTTATTGGAAAAATTTATATAAGGAATATTATTAGAACAAAAGAATAGGAGAATTGCTCATGTTTAATGTTAATGATTATATTGTATACGGAACCACTGGGGTATGCCAGGTTTTGGAAATAAGGAAAGAGAAAGATGAGAATAATAATGAGATCCAGTATTATATCCTACAACCTGTATACAATAAAACCATGAAGATCAAAACCCCGGTAGATAATGATAAAGTTATAATGAGAAGTGTCATTACTAAAGAAAAGGTCTTATCACTAATAAAATCTATGCCCGAACAGGAGACTGTTTGGATAGAAGATTACAGAAAGAGGAGCGAAGCATATAAAGCTGCACTTAGAACAGCAAACTGTCAAGAATGGATAAAAATTATAAAGACATTATATCAAAAAAAGAAAGAGAAAACGGCAGAAGGGAAAAAACTTATGAAGGCAGACGAAGAAATAATGAAAGCTGCAGAAAAAAGTTTGCATGAAGAGTTTGCAGTGGTTTTAGATATTTCGCCCGATGAAGTTCCTCCTTTTATTCTTAAACATATTTCAAGTGCTATATCAGAATAGATAGCCTAATCCGATATATAATGGATTTAGGCTGTCTTTATGATGTATACCTTACAGTTTAGCAACTGAACAGGGATAGATTTATATAGAATTTTCTGGGAGAGGTGCATCTATGTTAATAAAAGCAAAATATGAAGCTTATTGCAGAAAATGCGGCAGACCTATTTTTGTAAATGATGTTTTTGATTATGATCCCAATTCTAGTTTTAAAAGTAAAGCCCTATGCCTTGTTTGCTACACAGGATATATAAAAGAAGATAGGTGCCATCACTGGGCTGTTGCTAAAAGGAACTACTATTTTTCAAGCACACGTAAATATCCTAGCCCCAGATACAAAGATAGGTGGTCTGATAAAGATTTTACCTGCCTAATATGTTCCAAAAAAATTACTAATTTAGGTAGAACACAGTATATTAAGTTTGAAAATAAAAGCGAACATGGAGGTTCTTATCCGAAATATTATGTAGGGTCTAGAATTGACCATGAACCTATTGATTCCAAAGAAAACCCAGATTACAACATAATGATTACGATCCAGAAGATGCTTAAAATGGACAAGCATAGACAATACTGGGACATCCTATCAGATCATTTAGAAAGTTTATTGATAAGAAATCCATGTTTTAAAGAGAAATTATCGGTAGCTACTCAATCATTTGAGGAAAAATATGAAACAATGGATGAAAATATATATTTAAAGACAAGATGCAAGATTTACGATTATGATGCCTTGCAGTCATATATGCCCTCTCTTAAAAGAATAATAGAGGAAGGTGTCAAGTATGTTTTAGAGGACAAATATTGGGATGTTAGGGATAAAGGAGATGTGGCAGGTTCTGTTTATGACTACGTAGGTGAATTATTAAAAGAAGAAGATGTTGATTATTATAATTTAATGTATCGTAAGGTTGTGATGCCTGCTTATGTAGGATCAGGAATAGAAGGATTGGATTTATATGGTATAGCGTATGAGATTTATGATGGTGACACACTAGAGGCAACTCGATCATTTGTCTGTGATCTTGTAGTTGAAAGCATATGGGAAAAAGTGCATCAGTGATGATATCATCCATATAGTTTAGTGATAATGAGCCACATGAAAAGAGGTGGCTCATTTATATATGCACAAACTATGTAAAAATTAGTAATATTATGATATTATATGTAATAACAAATTATTATATATATCTAATGCATCTTATTATTAGCCTAATAACAAGTTTATAAAATAATTTGTCAGCTTATTATTGGAGGAAAGAAAATGTTTGCTCTACCTGGTTATATAGTACATAAAAAGATTTTAGAAAATGATATGATAGAAGTTTATAAAGGGACAACAATCGGGTCTAAGATGCCAGTGCTTATTAAGATATTAAAAGAAGAGGCTTCTAATCCTGCTAATATATATAGACTTGTTCATGAATGGGAGATAACTAGAAATATTGAACTAGAGGGCATTCTGAAACCTATTAAATTGGAGAAGTTTATGGATTCATATGTAATTATAATGAAAGACATAGGGGCTGTATTCTTAAGTGATTATATTAAAGAAAACTCTATAAATATTAAATCTTTTCTTGATATTGCTGTTCAATTATCAGAGATACTCAGCAGACTTCATAATAAGGGCATCATGCATAGGGATATTACTGCAGAGAACATTCTCATCCAACCTGATACCAATAAAGTACAAATTACGAATTTTTATAAAGCAGTTTTCTTTTCTGCGAAAAGTAAGAATCAAAAGGATATGGCGGAGGGTGTCGAGGATTACAGAAATGATTATTACACTCTTGGAATTGTGCTTTTTGAAATATTAAGTAAATTTTATGGTTCCGACTTATATAACAGTAAAATACCCGAAACATTATGTGACGTTATTTTTAAAATGATTTCCGATAATCCAGATGAGAGATATCAAAGCGCTTATGGGCTTATATATGATTTGAAGAAATGTAATTATCAGTGGAGCCATATGGGAAGGATTGAACCTTTTCAATTAGGCCAGGCAGATACATTTCTTCACTTTCAATTGCCCAAAGAGTTCTATGGCAGAGAGAAGGAAATCGATTTGCTCAAAGATGCCTTTGAGAGAGTATGTAACGGTGATGGAGAGTTATTGCTGGTAAATGGTTATCCCGGTGTAGGGAAAACTATGTTGATAAACCGAGTATTAAAGCCTATTGCCATAAAAAAAGGTTATTTTGCATATGGTAAATTTGATCAGGTACATAAAAATATACCTTACGCTCCTTTTGTAAATGCCATGGGGAGCATTTTAAGAATGATTATGACAGAGAGCAAGGAAGAGCTTATATTATGGAGAAAGAAAATTCTCAAAGCCTTAGGAAGAAGCGGTGCTATTATCACAGAGCTTATTCCTGAAGTGGAATT
>JAAYMO010000071.1 GCA_012521375.1 Clostridiales bacterium | reverse complement strand
CCACAGGTTATAAAGGCAGTTACAGGTGAAGAAGTTACTTCAGAAGAGTTAGGTGGAGCTATGACCCATAACAGTGTGAGCGGAGTGGCTCATTTCATCAGCCCTGATGAGAGACAGTGCATTGAAGACATCAAGAGATTATTGAGCTTCTTACCTTCAAACAATATGGAAAATGCTCCTGAATATGATTGCCAAGACGATTTGAACAGAATTGAAGAAAAACTTAATGAAATAGTCCCAGATAATCCAAATAAAGCCTATGATATGAAAGAAATTATAACTACAATAGTGGATAATGGGGATTTTATGGAAGTCCAGCCATATTATGCAATGAATATAATAACTGGATTTGCAAGGCTAAATGGTAAATCTATAGGTATCATTGCCAATCAGCCAAAAGTTTTGGCAGGATGTCTTGATATCAATGCATCAGATAAAGCAGGAAGATTCATTAGAACCTGTGATGCATTTAATATTCCAGTATTGAATTTAGTGGATGTACCAGGATTTTTACCAGGCACAAATCAAGAATATGGCGGAATAATAAGACATGGTGCAAAGATGCTTTATGCATATAGCGAAGCTACAGTACCAAAGGTAACTTTAATAGTAAGAAAGGCTTATGGTGGAGCATATCTTGCAATGTGCAGCAAAGATCTAGGTGCAGACCAGGTATTTGCTTGGCCATCAGCAGAAATTGCTGTAATGGGACCTGATGGAGCAGCTAATATTATATTCAAAAAAGAAATAGAGGCGGCTGATGATCCCGCAGCAGCTAGACAGGAAAAGATTCAGGAATATAAGGATAAATTTGCTACTCCATATATAGCAGCCAGCAGAGGTTATGTAGATGATGTTATAGAACCTGCAACAACAAGACCGAGACTCATTGCCGCTTTTGAAATGTTAGAGAGCAAGAGAGAAACCAGACCTGCCAAAAAGCATGGCAACTTGCCTGTTTAGAAAGGGGGTAATAGACAATGACGACTGTTTCAGAAATGCTCGGATATGGGCTTATAGTAACCCTAGTAGGCATGGGAATGTGTTTTATAATTTTAATAGGATTAGCTTATATGCTTAATGCTTTAAAGTTAATATCCAATAGAGGATCAGCAGAAAAAAAAACTGAGATTGTTGAAGTGGAAAAAGCTGAATCCCGTTCAGAAGCTGTAGATGAAACCAATGCAGTAACAGAAGATGAAGGAGAATTGGTAGCGGTAATAAGCGCAGCATTAGCAGCTTTCATGGGAAGGGAAAACAATTTGGTAGTTAGATCCATAAGAAGAGTGGAAGGAAATGCCCCTGTATGGGCAAAACTTGGAAGACAAGATCAAATGTATAACAGATTATAGGGAGGAATAATATATGAGAAAATTTTTAATAACTGTTAACGGAAATAGTTATGAAGTAGAAGTTGAAGAAATAAGAGAGGGTGTTGCTGCAGCACCGATATCAGCACCGGCACCAAAAGCAGCTCCTGAAGCACCAAAAGCAGCTCCTGCAGCGCCAAAGGCAGCTCCTGCACCAAAAGCAGCACCGGTTGAGGCACCTGCAGGCGCAACTACAGTTACAGCACCAATGCCTGGTACAATACTATCCGTTAATGTTAAAGCCGGTGAATCAGTTAAAAAAGGACAGGTATTGTGCATACTTGAAGCCATGAAGATGGAAAACGAAATTATGGCACCAAATGATGCTAAAGTAAAATCCGTGGCCGTAAATGCAGGAGATTCTGTAAATACAGGACAGGTTTTGATTGTGCTTGAATAGGCATGACTGAACTTTGAATGGGGGAATATATATGTCTTTAATAGAATCACTAAAGGATTTTTTCAGTACCATGGGTATTGCTGCTATGACTTGGCAGGAAGGCGTAATGATCCTGATTTCT
>JAAYMO010000070.1 GCA_012521375.1 Clostridiales bacterium | reverse complement strand
TGTGATATTTATATCTAGTATATTGATCTAGCTCAGAATAAATCTTTTTCTTCAAGTTTAATGAATTAAAATCAAATGATACACCCCAATCATCTATCTTTCGGGAAAGTATTTTGGCTGAGACCAAACTTTCTGCATTGATAGATATCTCTTCGAATTTCTCATCCATCATTTTTTCAAGCACATCTATGGATACTGCCGAATTAAATATGGATACTATATCCAACATCTTTCTCTTTAGCGGTTCAAGTTTATTTACTTTGTTCTGGAGCAATTCATCAGGAGTTATATCTAGATTTAATTTTGACAAATCAACTTTGTCAAATACCCAATGGCCTCGATCATCTACATAAATATGCTTGTCCGCATATAGAGAGTAGATTATTTCATAAATCATATTAGGATTTCCATCAGTTTCCTTATATATTTGGGCAGTAAAATCAATAGGCAAATCCTCTACACCAAGCAATATTCTTATCATGTTTGCAGTTTCAGTTATATTTAGATTTGTCAAATAAATTTCAGTGACTTCTTCTTTTCCTATCAAGTTTTTTATTTGATCACTTGATTCTTCTTTATTGATATCATTATCAAAAGAAATCACATAAAATAATTTGCTTTTTCCACTATTGCCAAATATATAGTAGAATATTTCTTTAGACTCTTCATCCATATATTCAAAACCTTTTATAATAAATACAAAGGGCTGTTTAATAGATGCTTCTAGTATGAAATTTCCCAGCCTGTATATAATTTTGTGCTTTTCTTTTATATCATCTCCGGGGCAAAATGGTATATTTTCTTCGTCTTCAATTATTTCGGGGATTAAATAGCATAGGCCGTTCTTATATTTATCTAATAATTCCTTGCTTACATATTTAATCAATTTTTTTATGATATCTGTTATACCATAGTACTTTTCATATGTTGTTTGCTTAAGATTTAAATATATCCCATCTTCATCTTCCTGGAAAATTCTGTTTTTCAAAGCATTTAAAAGAGCTTCTTTTCCAGCGCCTTGCTCTCCAGTTATTATCACAGCTCTAACTTTGTTATCATCATAAAAAGATTTATGAATATTATCGATTATATACTTGATATAGTTTTCCCTTGCCACAAGACTTGTAGGATATAGTGGAAAGGTTCCTATGTACTTTTTGTCAATAATATTGATGCTTTTTTGAAAAATATTATTTATGTCATCTATAATATCAATTACATCATTGTATCTATCAGATTCATTAATCGAAGTGCACTTTTTTATTATATTTATGATATCATTAAGCTTTGATTCTGGTTCACATTTAAAGCTTTCCAAACGCTCTTTAAAATTTGAACCTTCTAGGGGAATGTTTGTAAAAATATGAAAAAGAATTACACCTAGCATGTATATATCGCTTTGCTTTGAGTACCTGGAATATTTTATTACTTCAGGAGCTTTGAAATATAAATCTTCGTTATTTATTAATATCTTTTCCTGTATTGGTTTTTTATAAGGAAAGGCAGATACTTTAATTTGTATATTGCCATTATCTTCAACTATATGTATCTTATCTTCATCAATATTGCAAAACAGCATTCCTCTTAAATGTATATAATTAAAAGCAGCACATAGCTGCCCTGTTATATCCAAAAGATGATCCATGTCTTTCCCTTTAGCATAGCTGAACAGATTTTTACTATTGTAATGCTCATAAGCATAATAGAACCTATTTGACACTACGGCTCTAGCATTAACAATCCTAATCCTGTTAAAGCCATAAAATTCTGCTATATTGGGATGAATTAGATTCATATAATCATAGTAATTTATCTTCATATATTCAATAAACTCTTTGGTTTCAGGAACATAATCAATGGCTTTAAGCCTTTTGAGCATATTATCATTGTATAAATCTTTCACTATATATTCGCAACCGTTTTTGTCTTCTTTTAAAAGTTCAATAGTTTCATATCGATTGTTTATTAGATCCATTAAGATTCCCCCAGAAACTTCACAATAGGTTAAACATAAAAATAACAAATTTGTTAGTAATTATTTTAACATAAGAATGATTAATTTTCTATATCTTAATAGGACTTGTTTGCTATATTTTTCTAGGACTTTTTTACTATAATGCATTGGCTTGGTTATTCATTTAGATTTGCCTCTGGTCACTGCTGTTAGGCTATTACATTTGGGTGTTTATTTGAAACCACTAAAAACACTAAAGGACACCAAAAAATACATATTAGATATGGACTTCAGATATAAGAGTTCACTTTGTAACACAAAAAAAGCAAGTCAAAAACTATCTTCAAAGCTATTTGACGTGCTTTCATATATTATTTGCTATACTTTTGAATCTATTAAAGGTTTCAATTATATTTTCCTGATGGTTTTTCTTTACATCATAATTAAAAATGCTAAACACCTTGTTAAGTACCGGGCCAACAGTTAAGGCTATTATCAATGAACCTACTCCTACTTTACCTCCTAATAGATATCCTATGAATATTACTATTAACTCAATGCCAACTTTTATAGTGCCTGCCTTAAACCTCGTTCTCTTGCATAATACTACCATAAGAGTATCCCTCGGACCTGCCCCCAGATTTTCCCTAATATAAAAGCAAGTGCCCAAAGCAAAAGCAATAATGCCGCATGCTAGCATTAATAGTTTATATATCATATTTTGCGGCACCGAGAATAAACTTAACTGGTTTAATATATCTACAAAAAACCCTATAAAAAACATATTTAGGAGCGTTCCAACTCCTGGTACAGTTTTAAAAAAACTGCAACATAAAACTATACAAAGCCCTACTGTTTGAGCTGCTTGTCCAAAAGTTAAAGAAGTATTAAGCGATATACCCTGATTCAAAACATTCCAAGGATTCAATCCTAAATCCGCATTAATTAATAGCACAGTACCTAAAGCTGAAATAAAAAGTCCAAACAGTATTCTTAAAGATTTATATACTAATTCCTTTATAAAAGCTATGTAAAGGTCCTTCATGTTCACTACCTCCATAGCTTAGTATTATACCATATTATACATAATTAAAACAAACAATTAAAGAAATTCAAAACTTCGCTAATGTAATTTTCACAAATTTGCTGTATAATATTATTCACAAGAGACACTCCTT
>JAAYMO010000069.1 GCA_012521375.1 Clostridiales bacterium | reverse complement strand
TTAAGTTTGCGGGTGTAACTCAGTGGTAGAGTGTCACCTTGCCAAGGTGAAAGTCGCGAGTTCGAATCTCGTTACCCGCTCCATAGGGCGACATAGCCAAGTGGTAAGGCAGAGGACTGCAAATCCTTTATCCCCGGTTCAAATCCGGGTGTCGCCTCCATAATTTAATAATAACTATTTGAAATACTTCTTTGCTAAAGAAGTATTTTTTTATGATAACAAAAATATAAAAAGATATATTATTTACAGTTATTTCTTCATAAAAAACTTTTATTTATACTAGTATTTTTATGCAAAAAGAAAATTTATCTAACAAATCACTATTAAAAACCGTAATATAGTTATTAAATAGCATGTTAAAAAGAGGAGTTTCTTAATAATATAATTGCTTAATATAAAACTAATTATTTAAACTTAAAGTAGTTAAATATAAAAAGTGTAAGGTGAATTGTAATGAGTAATTTTATTACAAAACCCAATCTCCCAGAAAATAGAGTAAAAACAGTTGTAATAGATTATAGAACAGGTTTGGAAATATTATCATCATTGGCAGGAATGGAGATAGATGTAATAAAAACCGTTTGTTGTAATGAATTATATGATGCAATTAAAGGACATCCTGATATTCTCATTCATCATGTAATCGGAGAAAACATTGTGATAGCACCTAATGTATTTGAGAGACTTGCACCAAAGTTTAGTAAAAAAGGATTTGCATTGACAAAAGGTGCTACATGGCTACATAGAAACTATCCCTATAATATCGCATATAATGTATTGAGAATAGGTAATTTGGCCTTCCACAATACAAAATATACAGATCCTGAGATTCTTAAGCTATACGAAAAATATAATATTAAACTAATTCACATGAATCAAGGTTATGCTAAGTGTTCTGTATGTGTAGTTGATGAGCATTCAGCTATAACTCATGATAAAGGTGCTGCAAAGGTTTTAGAAGATAATGGGATAGAAGTGCTGTTTATAGAACCAGGGAATATAAATATTGATCAACTGGATTATGGTTTTATAGGCGGTTCTTCAGGTATGCTATCAAAAGATATAATAGCTTTTTCTGGAAATATAGAAAGAATGAAAGATTACGTGAAAATCATGGAATTTATAGCTTTAAAAGGTATTAGTATTAAAATACTTAGCGACAAGAAAATCATGGACATTGGTTCAATAATACCTATAAGCTATTGAATTACAAAGCTTTTGAGGAAAATTAGATACTGAATAATTGTTACGGTAACACAAATAATACTTAACAGGAAGGAGTTGAGCAGATGTACTTAACAACCATTGCTGTTAGAAATAATGATGAAAAAGTTAAGGATCACATTTTTTCAGGATTGGAAGCAATAAAAAAAGGAGATATAAACATCACGCATGAAGAGTATACAGCCGGGGATACGGTATTTATAAAGTGTGGGTTAAAAGAAGGATTCATGTCAAAGCTAATAGAAAATAGAAATAACGAGGATTTTAGGTATTCATTAGCTCAAGTATTGTGTGATGTTATAATAAATAATTATGAATCTAAAATATTAAAGAAGATAATTAAAGAATATTATTTATATTTAACAGACTATGAGAAAGAATTGATATATGAAAACTCATTAAAGCTCATAAAGCAAGAAGATGAGTGCAAAGAAGGGTTCTACGAGCAGACCAGACGTACAAGAATTATAAGAAAAATACTTAATTATTTAAAGTCAGAAAACTTTATTATTATTGATGGATTCGTGAACTTTAGATTGACAGATTATATAAAAGAACTTGGAGATATAGTAGATAAGGCAGTAGAAGAATATATTGCAGAAAGAGAATATAATGAGTTTATTAAGCTACTTAGATATTTTGTTGAGATTCAAGAATCAAAACTTGATACTATAAATATAATACCTTCTGAAGAAGGATCTTACTTTTTAATTGATAGCATGAAAAAACCTATAAATTGCGAGTGTTTTGAAGAGCTTAAATCAGAAATTACAGATAGCAATATTAGTTATGATGATTTGCTAATAAGCACACTTATTACAGTTGCTCCGAACAAAATTATAATCCATGATACGCAAAATTTTAAAAATAAAGAATTGCTAAAAACTATTAGTAGTATCTTTTATGATAGGATTGATATTTGTAGAGGATGTGACATGTGCAGTATTTTAAAGGGAAATAAGGAATTAAATTGATGAATCATGACACCTGTTTATATGATATAATTACTATTAATTATTCATGTAGACAGGTGAATTATGTATGTACAGAATATTAATATCTACTATTATTGGTGGTATAATTGGTTGGATAACCAACATTATTGCCATAAGGATGCTTTTTAGACCAACAAATCCTATTAGAATAAGAATTTTGGGATTAGAGATTCAGGGACTATTGCCAAAACGCAGATTTGAGATAGCTAAGGTTATAGGTGACACAATAGAAGAGGAATTAATAGATTTTAAGGATATATTTGATAGGATAGTTGACGATGAAAGCTGCTCAAGAATAGTAAATATTGTTAAGAGCAAAGTAATACAGGCCATAAATCATAAGCTTCCTTTATTAATGCCACAGATACTAAAAAATGTATTAATTCAATATGTCGAAGAGCAAATAGAAAAAGAAGCAGAAAAAATATTAGAGGGTTTGATAGATAATATTTATGATAAAGCTTCTCAAGAAATTAAAATAGGAAAAATAGTTGAAGAAAAAATAAATATGTTTGATTTAGCAAAGGTAGAAGAAATCACTTTGAGAATCGCCCAAAAAGAGTTGAAACATATTGAAATACTAGGAGGAATTCTCGGGGCAATAATTGGTTTATTACAGGGATTCATTTTATTTTTACTTATTTAGTATTGACATAGTATCATATAACCATTAAAATATAGTAATTAAATAAATAAATGCATTGAAGAGGACGAGTAGAACAACTTAAACCAAAAGAGATGAAGTGTCATAGGCTGTAAGCACTTCTTGGGGAAAGTGTTTGAATACCACCTCGGAGCAGAGAGCCGAATTAAGTAAGCTTATCCGTTGATTACGTTATAATCCTAGAGCAAAAATTAGGGTGGAACCGCGATATACTCTCGCCCCTTAGGGGACGGGAGTTTTATTTTATTAAGAATTAAATAGGAGGATAAAATATGATAAAAATAACATTGAAAGATGGTTCGGTTAGAGAATATGAAAAAGGTATAAAAGTAAAAGAAGTTGTGGCTTCAATAGGCAGTGGATTGTTAAAAGCCGCTTTAGCTGCTAAGGTAAATGGGAAAATTTGCGAGCTAAATAATAGTATTCATGAAGATTCAACATTAGAAGTATTGACTTTTGATAATGAAGAGGGCAGGTTGGCTCTAAGGCATACATCAGCTCATATATTAGCCCAAGCTGTGAAAAGACTATATCCTAACGTAAAGCTTGCTATCGGTCCTGCTATAGAAAATGGATTTTACTATGATTTTGATTCAGAAAAAGCTTTTACCGAGGCAGATTTAGAGATCATACAAAAAGAAATGGAAAAAATAATTAAAGAAGATTATAAGCTTGAGAGATTTGTGCTTCCTAGGGAAGAGGCTATAAAACTTATGGAGGAAAAAGGAGAAACTTATAAAGTTGAGCTTATAAAAGAATTGAAAGAGGATGAAGTTATTTCATTTTATAAACAGGGCGAATTTCTGGACCTATGTGCAGGGCCTCATGTGCCTTCAACAGGTAAAGTTAAGGCTTTTAAACTTCTTAACGTTGCAGGGGCTTATTGGAGAGGAAACGAGAAAAATAAAATGCTCCAGAGGATTTATGGTACAGCCTTTATGAAAAAAAGCCAGTTAGACGAATATTTAAATATGCTAGAAGAAGCAAAAAGAAGAGACCATAGAAAATTAGGAAAGGAACTGGATTTGTTCAGTATTCAGGAGGAGGGGCCAGGATTTCCTTTTTTCCATCCAAAAGGAATGATATTGAGAAATATTCTTGAAGATTTTTGGAGAAAGGAGCATAAAAAGAAAGGTTATCAAGAGATTAAAACTCCTATAATTCTTAATGCCGATCTTTGGCATAGATCGGGACACTGGGATCATTATAAAGAGAACATGTATTTCACAAAGATCGATGAACAAGACTTTGCCGTAAAACCTATGAATTGCCCCGGTGGCATGTTAATGTATAAAAGAGAGCTTCATAGCTATAGAGATCTTCCAATACGAATGGGAGAATTAGGTTTAGTCCATAGGCATGAACTTTCTGGTGCTCTGCATGGTTTAATGAGAGTAAGATGCTTTACCCAAGATGATGCCCATATATTTATGATGCCTTCTCAAATAAAAGATGAAATAATTGGTGTAATTGAGATGGTAGACTATTTTTACAATTTATTCGGATTTAAGTACCATGTTGAATTATCAACTAGACCTGAAAAATCTATGGGCTCCGATGAAGATTGGGAAATTGCAACAAATGCGTTGAAGGAAGCTCTAGAATTAAAAGGTATCAATTATAGAATCAATGAAGGAGATGGAGCTTTTTACGGCCCTAAGATAGATTTTCATTTACAGGACTGTTTAGGACGTACATGGCAGTGCGGCACAATTCAGTTGGATTTTCAAATGCCAGAAAGGTTTGATCTAACTTATATAGGTAAAGATGGAGAAAAGTATAGACCTGTCATGATACACCGTGTAATATTTGGTAGTATTGAAAGATTTATTGCTATACTTACTGAGCATTTTGCTGGAGCTTTTCCAGTGTGGATTGCGCCGGTGCAGGTAGTGATAATACCTGTTTCGGAGAAACACTATGAATATGCAAAAGAAGTTGAGCAAAAATTAAATGATTTAGATATAAGAGTAGAATCTGATCTTAGAAGTGAAAAGGTAGGATATAAGATTAGAGAAGCTCAATTAAAAAAGGTACCTTATATGCTGATTGTTGGAGATAAAGAAGTAGAAGATTCTAGTGTTTCGTTAAGAGATAGAAAAGATGGGGATATAGGAACTATGAAACTTGAAGCTTTTATAGAGCGAATAATGAATGAAATAGAGAATAAAGTAAATAGATAATATATAAGTACCTCAAAATAATGTTTTCTCTATAGGCTGGCAGTAAATAAATAAATCTATATTGACAATACTAACTTATAATGTTAGTATATACTAGTCAAGTAGAAGATCCACTTCTCACCTTACAGCTTTGCTAGTAAGGTTAAAATAGTAGTCCGTATAATAATGGGCAGGTGGATTTTTCTACCTGCCCAGTTTTATTATGGAGGTGATTGATTATAAGTAGCAATAAGGATATTCAAATCAATGAGGAAATTAGAGACAAAGAGGTAAGACTGATTGATACAAACGGAGAACAACTAGGTATAATGTCTTCCAAGCAAGCTTTAGAAATTGCTATGGAAAGAGAATTAGATCTTGTTAAGATTGCTCCCCAAGCTAAACCGCCAGTATGCAAGATAATGGACTACGGCAAGTTTACCTTTGAGCAAAGTAAAAGAGAAAAAGAAGCTCGAAAGAATCAAAAGGTTATTAATGTGAAGGAGATTAGATTTTCTCCTAAGATTGAAGAGCATGATTTAAACGTAAAAGCAAGGAATGCTCAGAAATTCTTAAAAGATGGTAATAAAGTCAAGGTGACTATTAGATTTAGGGGCAGGGAGATAGATCATGTTGCATATGGTGAAAAAGCTCTGGAACGTTTTTATGAAATTTTGAAGGATTATTGTGTAATTGAGAAACCGGCGAAATTGGAAGGTAAGAATCTTTCTTTGACTTTATCGCCTAGACAATTGTAAAAAGGGAGGACAATGCTATGCCAAAAATGAAAACTCATAGAGCTTCAGCGAAAAGATTTAGCTTCACTAAATCAGGAAAAGTTAAAAGGGCTAAAGCTTTTAAACAGCATATTTTAACTAAGAAGACCTCAAAGAGAAGAAGGAATCTTAGAAAAAGAGGTTATGCTAGTGCGGCTGAAATAAAAACTATCAAAAAATTAATACCATATAAATAAATTCCATAAGAGGAGGCAGCATAAATATGGCAAGAGTAAAAAGAGCAGTAAATGCCCATAAAAAGCGTAGGAAGATATTAAAATTAGCTAAAGGCTATGTAGGAGCTAGAAGCAAGAAATATAGAGTCGCAAATGAAACTGTTATAAGAGCATTGCGATTTGCATATATAGGAAGAAAACTTAGAAAAAGAGATTTTAGAAAGCTTTGGATATCAAGAATTAATGCAGCAGCAAGAGCTCACGGTTTATCCTACAGCAAATTTATGAATGGGCTTAAAAAATCAGGCATTCAGATAAACAGAAAGATGTTATCGGAAATGGCTATCAATGATGAAGCTGGATTTGCCAAATTAGTAGATATAGCTAAAGCAAAATTGGAAGTATAAAAGACCGAAAGGTCTTTTTTGCTTACATAAAGTTTGCCTCTTTACATTGCTATTGTATTTGAATATATAATTGTGGAATAATAATGTAAGGCTTATTATGGTTCTGAGCTTACAAACAAATATTATTTAAATAGGAGATTTTGAGGATTGTACAATGATACAATTTATAACAAGCAATCAAAATAAAATAATAAAGCACGCTAAATCTCTACTAAAAAAGAAGTATAGAGATTTAAAGGAACAATATCTTATAGAAGGAGTTAAGCTAATTAAGGAAGCCCTAGAAAATGATGTTTCAATAAGCACGTTGCTATTTAGAAATGATACTTCTACAAAACCTTATATTGAAGATATAATAAATATTTGTTTAACTAGAGATATACCTGTATATGGGATTGATGATAAACTATTTTCTGATATAAGTGAAACTAAGACATCTCAAGGGGTTATAGCTATTGGGAAAAAGAAGACATATAGTATGGATTTCCTTTTTGAAAAAGACAGTTATAATTTAGTGCTTTTGGAAGAAGTACAAGATCCAGGTAATGTAGGTACAATTATAAGAACTGCAGATGCATTCGGGTTTGATTTGGTTATATTGTCAAAAGGTTGTGCCGATGTATACTCTAGTAAGACAATAAGATCTA
>JAAYMO010000068.1 GCA_012521375.1 Clostridiales bacterium | reverse complement strand
GTCCTTATGTCCGCGAAGTGGACGCTTTTTATAATTCATAGGAAAGTATAAATTTCCTTAGCGTTAACTTTCCGTAATGAATTTCAAGAAAGGCTTCCTTGATTGTTAAAATGCTTCCAATGGAAGCCTTTCTTATGAAGATGGTGTGTTTTATATTACTACCTGGGCAAAATCAACTAAAATGCAGCAGATAGCTAAAAACCCTGAAGTTGCATTTGCGGTTAGCAACGGATGGTTTTCCGGAAATGGTATCGGTGAGAATCTCGGATGGGTTCTAGAACCGAAAAATGCTGAGATAAGAGCTAAACTTCGTCAAGCATTTGCAGAATGGTATGACGACGCAAATAATGAAAACAGTGAAAACTGCATCATTTTAGCAATACACATCACAAAAGCAAAAGTAATCGTCGATCATGGTGCGGATTGTTATTATATGGACTTTGTGAATAAAGTAGAGACTGAAGAAGGAAGGATTATATAGGGGAGTAAACCGTATTTACATATTCTATGCTATAAAGTTCTGTCATTTACAAGTAAATCAAAGGGAACGGAGTTATTATGTAAATATAAATTTGAAGGGAAAAAGACTTCCCAAATCTTTAGAGATATTTTTGATAATATTACTTGCAATAAATGGCATTAAAAGTCGGGTATTGCTCTCAATTGAATGTTATAATAAAGCCACAGCCAGAGAGGAGATTATAAAATGATTGGATGGATAGAGGGTATTCAAAATGCAATTGAGTATATCGAGGAAAATCTCACAGAGGAACTGAATATTCAAGATATTGCTGAAAAAGCATGCGTTTCAGCATTTCATTTCCAGAGAATTTTCAGTATACTGTGCGGTTTCACAGTAGGAGAGTATATTAGAAATCGCCGGCTTAGCATAGCAGCAGAAGAGCTTTCCAAAGCAGATGCTAAGGTAATTGATGTTGCTATAAAGTATGGTTATGATTCTCCTGACAGTTTTACCCGTGCGTTTACCAAATTTCATGGTATATCTCCTTCGGCAGCTAAATTGAAAGGTGCAAATCTAAAATCATTTGCACCAGTCAAAATCAAATTAACATTGGAGGGCGGTACAATGCTAGAGTATAAGATCGTTGAAAAGGCGCAGTTTACTGTTATGGGTAAAGTAAGATGCTTTGATATTGATAATTCTTATGATGAGGTTCCAAAGTTTTGGCAGGAACATATGCAGAGCGGAGAGAATAAAATTGTTTGCGGAATGTACGGAATCTGCATGGATAGTGACGGGAAAAAATTTGATTATCTGATTGCAGACAACTATTTACCGTGGAATGAGATTCCTGATGGTTATGAAACTAGAGTAATTCCTGCTGGAACATGGGCAGTATTTACATGTAGAGGTGCATTGCCGAAATCATTGCAGGATGTTAACACAAAAATCTGGAGTGAATGGTTACCCAGTTGTAAGGAGTATAAGCTTGCAGGAAGCTATAACATCGAAATGTATACCCCACCCACAGAGAACCCAGATGATTATTATTGTGAAATTTGGGTACCTGTAGAGAAAATTTAGAGAATGATGAATATATAAAACGTAATCCTGTGATGAAGAAGGCATGGGAAAAAGACGTATACAAAATAGAGGAATAGCACGCAGCTATTCCTCTATTTTTAAATGGCATACAAACATAAGAAAATATGAAGCTAAAATCAGGACAGCTGCAATATGGTAATCCTATAAAAATCACTGAAACCTTGAGGGGGCATTAGATGAATATTACTTTAACGAATAGGGTATTATTACTGTATCCTAAATAAGGAGGATATGCCCATGATTAAAATAGAATTTTCTCATGATGTTATCTGTAGTTTTTGTTTCCCAATGTCTGCAAGAATGCGTCGGATAGTAAAAAATATAACAATATTAAGCTCAATCATCGCTCATTCGCCTTAGGATGGGAAGCCGAAGACTTTATTCGTAGCTTTGGCTCACGGGAAGCTGTTAAACCAGAAGTATTAGGTCATTGGGCTCATGCAAATGAAAATGATGATGAGCACCGTTTCAATATTGAAGGAATGCACCAAACAGATTTCAATTTCCCTATTTCAAAACCTGGATTGATAGCTGCAAAAGCAGCAGGCCTATGGTGTTAATAGTGTACCAACCCTAGTTATTAATCAAAAGTATGCTATTGCTGGTGTTAGGTCACAAGAGGAGATCGAAAAACTATTGGTCAGGATCTCAAAAGATGAAGGGATTCCATTAATTAAATTACAAACTTTTGAAACCAATGGTACAAGCGCTTCATGTTCTTTTGATGATGGTAAATGGAAATGCGATTAAAATGTAAGGTAAGCTTTAGTTTACGTCCATCATGCAATCAAAACACATCTCAAGTGAATAAAGTATGTTTTTATGTATAAAATAAAATGAAATCACATTAACGAGGAGAGATAATATGGATAAACCTGTAGTAGCGCAAAAGTCACCTATAGCTGTTGAACTCAAAAAAGGTGAAACTTATTATTACTGCACATGTGGAAAAAGTGATAAACAACCATTTTGTAATGGTGCACATGAAGGCACTTCCTTTACACCTATGGCATTTACTGCTGAAAAGGATGAAACAGCTTATCTATGTGCCTGTAAACATACTGGCAATCCACCATATTGTGATGGAACCCATGATAAGCTAAAAGATGAGTAAAAGTTCACGAAAAATAAGCATATATACATATAGGAAGTCTATGTATTTACATAGGCTTTTTGTTATATCGAATAATATAAGAAACAAAAGGATGTGAAACAATGATTTCTTCAATATTTGTATGTCACGGTGGACCAACACTTATAGTAGAAAAACATAAATATACTGATTTTCTTAAGGACTTAAGGAAAAAACTGGCCCCTAAGGCTGTAGTTATATTTACAGCACATTGGGAAAGTGAAATTGCATGCTTATTATAATTCTTTCAATCATCTTCCTGCCTGAAGTTAATAATAAACATTATGGATTAAAAGGAATTATTGATAATCAACCCAGATTTTGATATAATTCAATTTATATCGACAAAATACTTAGTTATATTTTAAAGCTGGGGTAGGATGATGATATGAAAAAAATAAGCACAAAAATAATTGCATTATTAGGATTGCTGGTCTTTTTTGTATGTTTCGGTTTGGGATTGGTAGCATATATAACATCCTATAATTCATTAGTAGATGTTTTGAAAGAAACTATGCCGAAAGTTGCCACAGAGGCATCAGTAACCATAGAAGATGGAATACAAAACCAGCTTAACAAACTGAATATTATTGCATCATTAGACTATATGAATATATTAAACAGACCTGATGCTGACGATTCTGCAGTAAGGGCTATTATATCTGATGAAGTAAGAAGATCAGGACATAAACAAATGATATTGGTTGACAAAAATGGAAAGGCCTTATATGACAACGGTATAGTTGCAGATATGAGAAGCAATCCTTTCTTTGAGAATGCCCTATCTGGAAAAGAAGTTGTCTCGGACCCTATGCTGGATAATGATGGTTCAGATATCATTATGATATATGCTGTCCCTGTAATAATAGATGGCGAAATAGCAGGAGTGTTAATGGCTATAAGAGATGGTTTGGAGTTGAGCGATTTTGCCGGGAGAGTGAAATTTGGGGAGACTGGAGAGGCTTTTATTATAAATAGACAAGGGCGAACTATTGCTCATGCTGATAAAAATCTTCTGCTGCAAATAGTAACAACTGCCATGAAAACTGATTCGGGTTCTTCTGCCTCTGTTAGCATTAATACAGCCGATGCAATATCTTCTGCAACCATTACTTCCCAAACAGCTGATACGGTTTCTTCTGCTTCCGCTAAAGGAGATGTGGATGATACAGAAGAAAATATAAGCAGTGAGCTGGGCTTTGAAGGGTTTGCTGATGTACAGCAACAAATGATGGAAGGAAATACGGATTTTGGTGAGTATGAATACAATGGGATTACAAAAGTTTCAGGATATGCACCGATTAAGGGTTATGGTTGGTCCATTGCCGTTTCAGTTGACAAGGAGGAAATGCTATCGGGATTATCAGAATTGAAGCGAACTTTTTTAATTATATCTTTAATATTTCTTCTTGCAGGGTTTGTGATTGCCTATTTTATCGGAAAAAGCATTTCCAAGCCTATAACCCACCTGTCAAATGAATGCAACATAATGTCATGTGGAGATTTTTCTAGAGCCATGGAAGAAAAATATACAAGAAGGCGTGATGAAATAGGTGGTTTGGCTAGAGGATTTAATAATATAAATATAAAGGTTTCAAAGATAATTCGTAATGTTATTGAAGAAGCTCATATCGTTGGAAAGGCAATTGAAAATGTTAATGGAAATATGTCTGCGCTCACTTCTGAGATAGACTTTATGTCTAGTATCATACATAAGCTGTCCTTAAAAATGGATGAAAATTCTGCTATGGCCGAAGAAATGAATGCCGCTTCTAGTGAAATTGAGGGGGCAATTGATTCCATTGCAAATAAAACTCAAGATGGTGCCGAATCCGTAGATGATGTAAGGAAGAAGGCTGAGAATCTCAAAATTACTGCATTTGATTCTCAAAAAAGGGCACAGGAAATTGGGGCGGATGTTGCAGTAAAACTGAGAGAGGCTATAGAGCAGTCAAAAGCCGTAGAAAAAATAAAGATCTTATCTGATACAATTTTAAAAATATCTTCTCAGACAAATATGCTTGCTTTAAATGCAGCAATTGAAGCTACCCAAGCAGGAAGTGCAGGAGCAGGCTTTGCTGTTGTTGCGGGAGAAATTAGAAACCTGGCTGAGGATTCAAAACAAACCGCCAATGAGATTCAGAATGTAACAAGGCTGGTGGTAGAGTCGGTTCAATCCCTTTCTGTAAGCGCTGAAGAGGTTTTAGAGTTTTTGGAAAATAAGGTTGTAAAGGACTATGATATGCTGGTTGTAACAGGTGAACAATATAGTAATGATGCTAAGTTGATCAACGATATGGTTGTAAATCTAAGAGACACTACAGAGCGACTATATGCTTCTGTACAGAGCATGGTAAAAGCTATTAATGATGTTGCAGTTGCATCAGAAGAGGGTGCGTCAGAAACTGCAGATTTAGCAAATGAAGCTGCTGCTGTAGTCAAAAGAACAAACGAAGTATTGGAAAAAACCAATGATGTTAATAAAAGTGCAGAAAGATTATTAGAACTTGTATCAATATTTAAAGTATAATATTAAATAGATTTATTTTTAATGGTTCCTTTTCATCTTCTGAGTAGGATTTTTCAAATAAGAATAGGAGCAGAATGGCAATAATACTCAAGGGGGTGTGTAATATGAAGCAATCATTGATTGTTATTTATGGATCATTAGCTATTTTAATTATAATAGTATACTTTGTTGGCGGTAGTGCTATTATTTTAGAAGGACTTAATATTTCTATTGTTACTATGTATAAATCATTTCTAATGCTTGTAGCTTCATTCATCATTATAGGGCAGTTAAATGTATTGCTTTCTAAAGATGCAATAGAAAAATGGCTACAGAAATTTAGTGGCATAAAAGCAATAATCGTAAGCGCTATTGCTGGAGGACTTTTTCCAGGAGGCCCATATATTTATTATCCTTTCGTTTTGAGCTTTAGAGAAAAGAAATTACCTTTTTATATATTGATTACTTTTATATTTGGGAAACAAGTTTATGATCTTTCACGCTTACCGATGGAAGCCAGTCTAGTGAGCCCTGAAATAGCTTTAATCAGGCATTTAATAACTTTTCCTATACCGATAATTGTAGGATTATTGGCACTAAGATTATATGGTAGTACTGTATCTATAAATCCTACTTTAAAGGCAGGTGAAAATGATGACTCAGACAACTATAATTCTTAGTATAGCAGCAATTATACTTATTGTTATAAATTCAAAGAAAACAGGTAAACAATATGAAGGATTAAAATTAGGCTTAACACAATTCTTACAAACAGCACCAATAATACTAGGTGCATTTATATTAGCTGGCATTATTGAAGTTTTAATACCAAGGGAATTTGTTCAAAACTGGTTGTCTAGAGAGGCAGGATTAAAGGGTATAGTATTAGGAACTTTTGGAGGAATGCTACTTGCAATGGGGCCATATGCCTTTTACCCAATTGTAGCTTCTATAATGGCTTCAGGCGCAGGACTGGGAACTATAATATCAATTATTACTGGATGGGTCCTGCTGGGCTTAAGTAAATTTCCTTATGAGACAGGATTTTTCGGGGTTAAATTTACAGTTAAGAAACTAATATTTAGTATACCATTTTGTTTTCTCGCTGGATTGATCGCATATATCTTAGAATTAACAATTTTAACTTAAATAATATAGCTATAGCCGCAAGAACTGAAAGAAAAAATGAAAAGTAAGGCCCTGGCAGCTGGACTTTTACAAAGGAAACTTAATTAGGGGGACAAAACATGAAAATTTCAAAGAAAGATGCATTGTTGTGGTTTGATTATTTTTCACAATTGCCTAAGAATAAGGAAATTAGCGTAAAACACATGGAAATCATATACTCTACCTTTGCACAAATTGAGGCAGCCATTGATAATAGAAATGATAGATTAATGGAGGAAATTAAAGGTTTAAAAACCTTGGAGAATAGAACTTTTTTTGTGGGGAATGAAGACAAGTTTCCAAAAGGATGTCGTTCATGTCTTTTGGGCACCGGCTTGAGCGCAATTAGAAAAACTAACAAATGTAACTTAGAGTGCAAATTCTGTTATAACTATGGAGAATTTGAATACATTCCTCCAGTAGGAGAAGGTATGTGGGAAATTGGTGGTACTAAATATTATGAGAAGGATATTGATTTACTCCTTTCCATCCACAAAAAACCTACTGGAATCTCCTATGTTTATTTAGAGCCATTTATGGAGATTGAAAAATACTACCCGGTTATTAAGAAATTTAGTGCAGCTAATATACATCAACATTTGTACACAAATGGTATCTTGGCTACAGAGGAGACATTGAAAGAATTAGGTGAAGCCGGTTTAGATGAGATACGCTTCAATCTGGGAGCTTCCAATTGTTCAGATAAAGTAATTAAAAATATGGGAATAGCAAAAAAATATATTAAAGGTGTAGGAATTGAAACTCCAATGACTCCTGAGTTTTTCGAAACATTTTTTGAAAAGAAGGAGGATATCTTGGAGACAAAACTCGATTTTATTAATTGTGCTGAATTACATTTAAATGAGAATAACATATTCAATTATTATGGGGAAAACATGTATATTTCCAGGCATGGCTATATATCGCCAATTTGGAGCAGGGAGCTGACTCTGATGTTCATGAAAATAGCTGATGAAGAAAACTGGGATTTAGCAGTTCATGATTGTTCAAACTATACAAAATTTGCTAGAGACTTAAATTTGAGCAGCAAAGAAGGCAAGTGGTTTGGAGCCAGTGATTATGCTTGTGAATTCTCACAGATTCCATATGAAGTATTCATACCAATACTAAATGACGACAATTTTAAATTTCTATGCGAAGAAGAATTGCCTGATGATTATAAACCTGTGATGTTTAATTATTAAAATTCAAAGAAACAATTCTTTTATAATAAGATACTTTGAAATATTGAAAAAGAATAATCAGCCTGCTGAGGGATTACCCTCAGCAGGTGTTTTGCAATATTTATCATTATTTTTACTTTTTACGAACAGGAACCCACACTTCACTATAAGCATAATCTTTTTTGTGTTGATCCATTTTAGTAAAAGAAAATGAAGGAGCATTGATAACTTCGTAATTTGAAGAAGGAAGCCACTCTGAATATATTCTGGCCATTGTTTGCTGCAATGTAGAAGGGAAAGGACCTTCATTGGGAAATACTGCCCATGTACATGCTTGAACAGGAACTTTATCCAATAGATGGCTTACCTTATCTTCAGTAGTTAAAACCCCTATTAAGTGAGTTAAATACCCTTCTTCTTTTAGGAAGTTAGTGTCAGAATCATAAGAAGCATTGACAATTTCATAAGGCTCCATATTTTGAAGAGAATGCATTTCCTTTCGTTGTTCCTCTGTTATACTATACGCAAGCTTTACAATTTCATTATTCACACCTTCAAACTGCATGGGAACTCTTTTACTTACACCGACTAAATTGAAAGCTGGCTTGTCTTCAATTCTATATTCCATAGAAATTCCTCCTTTTACGGTTATTACGAATGAAAGCTTGGGAAAGGATTTACTTTTGCCTTTCTTTATTACATCTGAAGGTAAAAAACCGCACCACTTTTTAAATGCACGGGTAAATCCGTCCACTGATTGATAACCATATTTGAAAGCAACATCCGTTACTCTCTCTCCATTCAATAAATCCTTATTTGCCTCAGACAATTTTCTGTTTTTTATATATTCACTAAGGGTTAACCCAGAAAGATAAAAAAATATTTTTCTAAAGTGATAGTCAGAAACTCCGGCATATTCAGAAATTACTTCAAGAGACAGATCATCGGTTAAATGCTCTTCAATATAGTCAATCACATGGTTTAATTCCTTAAGCATTGACTCCCTCCTTTCATTCATATCTACATGATACCAAAGCTGCTATTATGATGCTCGACTTATTTAATATAAAAAATATCGAATTTCTATAAAAAATAGTACAATATATTCTTATTGCAGCTTAAAGCAGTGATTGAGCGGTCCACGCCCCTTACCAATACTAAGACCAGCTTTTAATGCGCCTGTTATATATTCTTTAGCCTTATTTACGCTTTCTATAATATTAAGACCCAGGGCAAGGTTGCATGCAATAGCAGATGATAGAGTGCAACCTGTCCCGTGGGTATTTGGGTTTTCAATCCTTGGGCTTTCAAACCAGAATGTCTTTCCTTCAGCTTTGAGCAAATCATCGGCGCTTTCATCCAGATGGCCACCTTTTATAAGTACGCTGCCTTTAGTCATATCTGATATCATATCAGCTGCACGTTCCATGTCCACTTTATTCTTTATGGTTAATCCTGAAAGACATTGGGCTTCAGGAATATTGGGTGTAATTACTGCAGCTAAAGGGAAAAGGAGAGTTGTTAATGCATCATTTGCATTATCGTTGAGAAGCTTGCTGCCGCTTGTGGAAACCATAACTGGATCCACAACAATATTTTCTGCACTATATTCGCGTAGCTTCATAGCTATAACTTCTATAATCTC
>JAAYMO010000067.1 GCA_012521375.1 Clostridiales bacterium | reverse complement strand
AATGTAAATTTATAATCAGTCAGCAATGATAACCTGCTGAATAACCTGTAGAAAATGCAATTTGAAGATTGTATCCACCTGTAAAAGCATCAACATCTAATATTTCTCCAGCAAAATATAAACCTTTTATTATTTTAGACTCCATGGTCTTTGGATTTATTTCTTTCACGTCAATTCCTCCAGATGTAATAATAGCCTCTTCTATCGGTCTTGTACCTATTATCTCAAAAGAGAAATTTTTCAACAAAGTTACAATGTTTTTTCTTTCTTCCTTAGTTATCATATTGACCTTCTTATCGTCCTGTATATGGGATAAAGTAATGATAATGGGGATTATTTTTTTTGGCAATATATCTTTTAATGCATTTTTTAAGTGTTTATTATTATATAGATTAAAATCATTTAATAACCTTTTATCTAATTGTTCATAAGTTAAATATGGTTTAAAATCTAATTTTATATAAGCTTTTTTGTTTTTATAAATTTTTTCTGAAACAAAAAAACTTGCAGATAATATCAATGGACCTGATAAACCATAATGGGTAAACAAAATTTCTCCGATGTCTTCATAAAGTGTTCTATTGTCACATAATACTTTAACGCCAACATTTTCTAAGGATAAACCTTGAATTTCTTTTACATATTCTTCTTTTACTATTAAAGGAATTAATGAAGGCTTTAAATCAGTTATTCTATGTCCTAATTCTTTTGCAAATTTATAGCCATCGCCAGTTGAGCCCGTTTGAGGATACGATAAACCTCCAGTTGCTATAATAACAGAGGTACATGACACTTTTGAACTATCTTGGAATTCTATACCTTTTATAATATTCTTATCAGTAAATACTTTTGTAACTCTATTATTAAGTTTAATTACAACTTTATTATTATTTAAATTTTTTTCCAAGGCTTTTATAACATCTATCGATTTTTCAGATAAGGGAAAAACCCGACCTCCTCTTTCAATCTTTGTTCTTAATCCTAGTTTTTCTAAAAAAGCTATAAGATCTGCATTAAAAAAACTATTTAAAGAGCTAATCAAAAATCTTTTATTGCGTGTTATATTATTTAGAAAGATATCTAAATCACAGGCATTAGTTATATTGCATCTACCATTTCCTGTTATGGAAAGTTTTTTTGCCTAATTTATCATTTTTTTCAGCAAGTAAAACTTTTCTCCCCCTTGAAGCAGCAGTACCAGCTGCCATCATACCAGCAGGGCCTCCACCTATAACAATTACATCATAATGGTACAATTAACTCATTCCTTAGTTGAAGAATTTATAATAATTATTATATCATAGTATTATAATGTACCTCTATAAAAATATTATAAGGACTGTGCAAATAATTAAGGCCTGTTCTAAATTGTTTAGAACAGGCCTTAATTTATTTACTTCTAATACCATCCTCTTACTTTCATTGCTGCAGCAACTTTTTTAACAGAATGCATATATGCAGCAGTTCTCATTGGAACATTATACTCTTCTTTAATTTTATAAATGGCATTAAACGCATCAACCATTGCTCTTTCTTCTTTTTCTTCAATTTCTTCTTCTGTCCAGTAATATCCATATAGATTTTGTACCCACTCAAAGTATGAAACTGTCACTCCGCCTGCATTTGTAAGTATATCAGGTGTTAATAATATTCCTCTTCTATTAATCACTTCATCTCCATCTGGTGTAGTTGGTCCATTTGCTGCTTCACAAATCAGTTTAGCTTGTATTTTTTCTGCTACTTCTCCAGTTATTTGATTTTCTAATGCTGCAGGAACTAGTATATCTACTGGTAATGAGAAGAATTCTTCCCTTGTTATTTCTTTTGAACCTGGGAAACCAACTAAAGTCTTATTCTTTCTCATATAATCTACTAATGCATGCATATCAAACCCATCTTCTTTATAGACAGAACCGTTCCACTCACATACGGCAACGACCTTACCACCTAGTTTTTCCATGTTGTATCCAGTATGACTGCCAACATTGCCTATACCTTGTAGTGCAATAGTTGCACCGTTAAAATCGATTCCTAATTTCTTAGCTGCTTCTCTTGCTGTAACTGCTACTCCGAAGCCTGTAGCAGCAGTTCTACCTTTTGAGCCACCAAATTCCACTGGCTTTCCAGTAATAACTCCTAGTGCACTTCTTCCCACTAATTTGTTATATTCATCAACCATCCAAGCCATTATTTGACCATTAGTACCGACATCAGGAGCTGGAATATCCACTTGTTCGCCTAATATTTTGTATACTGCGTCAATATATCCTCTTGACAACCTTTCTAATTCACCTTCTGATAAAGTGCTAGGATCTACTATTACGCCACCTTTACCTCCTCCATAAGGTATACCTGTGACGCAGCATTTAAATGTCATCCAGATAGATAAGGCCATTACTTCTTCCCTCGTTACACTAGGGTGAAATCTAATACCCCCCTTTGCAGGACCCACAGCATCGTTATGCTGCGCTCTGTAACCTGTGAATACTTTTACTGTGCCGTCGTCCATTTTTACAGGTATGGCAACTTCTAGAACTTTTAAAGGTTGCTTTAAAATCTCATAAACAACCGGCTCTAAACCTAGCTTGTCACACGCCTCTTTAACCTGTTTCTGTGCGTTCAAATAAGGGTTTAAATTATCTTGGTGTGCCATATTTTAATAGACCTCCTAATATCATATATTAAATTTAAAGCAGTAAACCTGCTCTAAATTTCTTGATTAACTAATATTTTAATTAGCAAATAACATATTCTATATTTTTTTCTGAAATCCTCCTAATAATTATAATAATTTAACTCTTTTAGTTATTTTTTTACATATACATAATAAAAACAAAGTCCTTCTATACACGTTTATTATAGAAAGACTTTGTTTATAACCTGTAAATTAAGAATAAACTTTATACTTTTTCCATATGTCTTCAAGTTTACTGAAATTTGATGATACTTTTCTTTTCTCTTTAATACCAACAGCTATAATCAATGCATTTAACAAGCTTAATGGGGCAACTAAAGAATCTACGAAAGATTCCATGTTACTTTTGGCTGTAAGTGTATAATCAGCATAAGATACTAATGGTGATAATAGGCTATCGGTAATAGCAAGAACTTTAGCACCTTGTGATTTTGCATAGTCTAAAGCTTCTATAGTTTTCGAAGAGTATCTGGGAAAACCAATTCCTATTACTAGATCGTCTTTATTTACTCTAAAAAGCATATCAAATATATCTGAAACTGAACGGCTAGTTGATTGCACATTACTTCTAATTAAAGTGAGATAGAATGCTAAAAAATCTGCTAATGTTGTGGAGCTTCTCATACCAACTATATATATATGCTTTGCTTGTATAATAGCTTTTACAGCTTCTTCAAAAATATTTATGTCTATACTTTCCATAGTCATCCTTAGATTATCTATATCTGCTTTTATGACTTTTTTTATTGTATTTTCTTCATTAGAATAATCTACAGCCATTTCTATCCTTTGAACCGTCGTCAAACGCGTTCTTAACATTTCTTGAAGCTCTCTCTGCATATGCGGATAACCATTAAAACCTAATACATTAGCAAATCTAACCACAGTAGATTCGCTTACTCCAACCATCTCGCCTAGCTTAGCAGCAGTCATAAAAGCAGCCTTATCGTAGTTTTCCATGATATATTGGGCTATCATTTTTTGGCCTTTGCTCAATTTATGAAAATTAACTTGAATATTCTTCATTAAATCTTGATTCTCACTCATGTTGTTCTAACCCCATTATTTGATAGCTTTTTTTCCAATAGAATATCCCATCTCCAGAGCTTTTTTATTTAAATCTTCGGTGCCCTTTGGTACACGATTTAGTACAGCTTCTTCTAGTGCATTTCTTGACACAACATTTGTTATTGCAGCTATAACACCAAGAGCAACAATATTGGTTACCATTGGTTTGCCTAATACATTATGAGCTGTATCTAGTATCGGCAATGAGTATATTACTTTATTCTCACTCTTAGTATCTATAGATTCATCCACAATTATAATTCCATTATCTTTAACATTTTTTCCATACTGGTCAAAAGATTTTTGAGTTAAAGATAGAAATATATCACAATCTCTTATTTTGGGAAAGTCTATCTTTTCAGTAGATATTATTACTTCAGCTTTACTAGCCCCACCTCTGGCTTCAGGACCATAGGATTGGGTTTGAACAGCATTTTTTCCATCAAGAATAGCTGCTTCTGCTAAAATAATTCCTCCTGTGATAAGTCCTTGTCCTCCAGAGCCGCTCAATCTGACCTCATACATTTCCATTCTCTTTCACTCCTTCTTAAACATATCTATAATCTTTTGATATTCTTTTGTATACTCTGGTTCTGGGCTATTTTTAAATTCTCCTATTAAAAACTTTCCATCTAAAGATTCAGGTGCCATTTTTGAAGCTGCTGCAATATTTACAGCATGATTTTTTTGCCATTCTAACATTTCCACTGCTGATCCTTTTTTATTTTTTCTACCGTAATAAGTAGGGCATACACTAATAGCTTCAATCAAAGAAAATCCTTCATTCTTTATTCCATTTTCTATAAGAGAAATCAAAAGCTGTGTATGATATGCTGTGGATCTTCCTACATATGTGGCACCAGCAGCCGCAGCCAAAGCAGGAATATCAAAAGCTTTGTCTACATTACCATATGGAGCTGTAGTCCCTTTATCAAATTTAGGAGTAGTAGGAGAATATTGTCCACCAGTCATTCCATAAATATTATTGTTATAAATTATAGCTGTAATATCTATATTTCTCCTACAAGCATGGATTAAATGATTACCTCCTATTGCTGTGGCATCACCATCACCTGTAATAACTATTACCTTCAAATCAGGATTAGCCATTTTAATCCCTGTTGCAAATGCTAATGCTCTACCATGGGTTGTATGAAGTGTATCAAAATCCATATATCCTGGTGCCCTTGAAGAGCATCCTATACCAGATACAATACAAATTTTATCTCTATCTAAACCTAACTTATCAATTGCTACTGTTATTGCTCTTGTTATGATTCCATGACCGCATCCGGGACACCATATTTGAGGTAATTTATTGGTTCTAAAATATTCGCTTACTATTGCACTAGGCATACTAGAGCACCTCCTCTATTTTTTCTATTATTTCTTCAGGATATATAGCTTCTCCATTAACCTTATTTACTTTTATGAGTTCCGCTTTATCCTTGATAATTCTTTCAACTTCCAAAGCCATTTGTCCAAGGTTCATCTCTGCAACCACAAATGTATTTACTTTATCTGCTAGTTCTATAAGTCTCTTTTCTGGGAAAGGCCATACAGTAATAGGCCTATATGTTCCTACTTTAACTCCTTTTTGTCTTAATTGCTTCATTGCAGTATCGGCTGCTCTAGAAACGCCACCTATAGATATAATGACTATATCCGCATCATCTGTACATTGTTCTTCCCATTCAATTATTTCATTTTTATGAAGTTCTATCTTATCTAGCAGTCTTCTGTATAATTTATCGGCAATTGCTGGATTGTTGGTTGGGAAACCAGTTTCATCATGAGCTAACCCAGTTACGTGGAATCTATAACCATCTCCATAATAAGCCATAGGTGGTATTAAATCATCATCAGCTTTATAAGGTAAGTATTTTTCTCTGCTAACAGTAGGTTTCTTTCTATCAATTATTTCGATTTCTGAAATTTCTGGAAGCTCCACCCTTTCCCTCATGTGACCAATTATTTCATCCATAAGTAATATTACAGGAACCCTGTATTTTTCAGATAGATTAAAAGCTTTTATTGTGAGATCAAAAGTTTCTCTTACAGAAGAAGGAGTCAATGCAATAACTGGATGATCGCCATGGCTGCCCCAACGAGCCTGCATTATATCTCCTTGTGCTGGTGATGTTGGAAGCCCAGTGCTTGGACCACTTCTCTGTACATTTACGATTACACATGGAACTTCAGCTAAAGATGCATAGCCTAGATTTTCTTGCTTAAGCGAGAATCCAGGACCACTTGTAGCAGTCATGCTTTTTGAGCCTGCTAATGAAGCTCCAATAATAGCAGCCATACTTGCGATTTCATCTTCCATCTGAATAAATTTTCCTCCGACGAGAGGTAATTTTTCAGCAGCAATTTCTGCTACTTCCGTAGAAGGTGTTATAGGATATCCAGCAAAAAATTTCATTCCTGCCGCGATTGCTCCTTCTACACACGCTTCATTACCTTGCATCAATCTTGCTTTAGATTTCATTTTACTTCCCCCTTACATATATAGCATAATCAGGACACCTAAGTTCGCAAAGCCCACATTGTATGCATTTTTCAATGTCAACAATTTTAACTTTTTCGTTCTCTACTATTAGTACATTTTTGGGACAGAATTTAACACAGATACCGCACCCTTTACACCAATTTTCATTGACAGCTAGTTTTTCAGTCACGGTCTCATTATTATTCATTAACGTCTCCTCCTTATTAAAAAAATTGCAATTTTTGTTTCATATTTTATTTTTAGTACTAAATAATGCAATTTTGCCTTCATTTTTAGTATATAATATAAATGAAATTATTGCAATAATCAATCATTTTTTCATAAAAATTAACAAAGCCTTTTCATATAATCCTTATATTTATGAAAAGGCTTTGTTAATTTTTAAAAAACAGGTTTAAAATAAATCCCAGTCTTTTTCTTTCATTTTTTTGTATATTTCTTCATTTGTTAAATCAATCTTTATTGGCGTAATTGATACATAATTGTCTTTTATTGCTCTAATATCAGTATCTTCATTATCTTCTACTTCATCAAGTTCACCTGCTAACCAATAATAGCTTCTTCCTCTTGGGTCTTTTCTTTTAACAAAACTATTCTTATATTTCCTTACACCTAACTTTGTTATTTTTATTCCTTTAATCTTTTCTATAGGACAATATGGAATATTAACATTTATTACAGTATCTTTTTCTATACCAAAAGAGTATAGTTTTTTGCAAATATCAGCTGCAAGAACAGAAGCTGTATCAAAATTGCATTTTTCATTACAGCATAATGAAAATGCTATTGATGGCTTATCATATAATGCCCCTTCTATAGCTGCTGATACTGTTCCTGAGTACAATACATCTGTTCCCATATTGGGACCTTTATTAATACCCGAAACTACTAAATCAATTTCTCCTTTTGCTAACACTTCCAAAGCAAACTTTACACAATCAGAAGGTGTGCCATTTATACTCCAGGCTTCTATATCAGAACCAAAAAAATCAACTCTATTGCTTCTCAAGGGTTTATGCATAGTTATAGAATGTCCACTAGCACTTCTTTCTGATTCGGGAGAAACAACTATAACTTTACCTAGTTTAGTTAATTCTTTTGCAAGTTTATATATTCCTTCAGAATTTATTCCATCATCGTTAGATACTAATATTTTCACATAAATACCTCCTTATGTTTAGTAATTAGCTTATTTTCATATAATATAATATTATCTTATATGAACTGCAGGTGAAAAAATGATACAAATTGATGATGCAGGAAGCGGCAGCTTAATAGGTGGTACATGTATCGCTGCACTGCGTTGTGAAACAGGAGAATATTATTACGAAATAATACCACCAATTCTATATAACGAAGAAAATTTTAAAAATAAAAATTATCAATATTATGCTACTAAAATAGTAAAAAATGCTCTTAATAAATTAAAAGTTGACAAAAATGAAGATATAGAAATATGTCAAGGTTACATGTTTGAAGATACAAGAAAATATTTAAAAAAGCATAACTACAGATTTATTTCTACAAAAATTCATGACCCTCTCCAATCTAAAATTGAACAAACATTTGAAGAGTATTCAATAAACCTTGGATTACCAAGAGATTTTATTATATATACAAAGTATCCTTTTCATTTAAAAAGATTATTAAAATGGGTTTATGCTGATTATACTAATAGAGTAAAGTATTGCAAAACTGGATGGAAAAGCTGGAATAAATATGGTTCTCTGCCTACTGAACTATACTTTGATAGAATATATAACAATAATTATATTTGTTTAAAATGTGGTAAAAATATAAAACCAAATTCAAGAGTAAAAGTAATTAAAATCTGTTGTGATAATGGTATAAAAATATATCTTCATGTTAAGTGTTAAGCCCCTGAACTAATGGCAGGGGCTTAAGGCTTAAACTGGATAAGTCATATCTTTATTATTTACAAGATCTTCGTCTATCCCATATTTTTTGGCTTTTCTTAAACTAAAATATTTTAAAGCTACTTGAGGAAATAAAGCGTACGTTAAAACATCTTCTTCTTGCTCGTAGTACTCTTTAATCTCTTCCCTATATTTTTCTAATTGAGGTGGCAATAAATCCGCCGGTCTAACAGTTATAACTTCTTCGTCACCTATTATTTTTTTTCTTATCTCTTCAGAAATCTCAACTGCCGGCTTGCCATATTGACCTTTTACATAGGCTTTTACTTCTGATGGAATCATCTTGTATCTTTCATTTAGCACTACGTTAAATACTGCTTGAGTACCTACAATTTGGCTGGTAGGTGTTACAAGAGGAGGATAACCCAAATCTTCTCTTACCTTGGGTATTTCTTTTAAAACATCCTCAAATTTATCAGTAGCATTTTGAGCAGCTAATTGTGATAAAAGATTGCTCATCATTCCACCAGGAATCTGATAAGATAATACTCTTGTATCAACATTGAAAACACTGGTATTCAGGATTCCTCGTTCTATATATTCTTCTCTAATAGCTTTAAAATGCTCCGCGATTTTATTTAGTAAATTTATATCCAAACCCGTATCATACTCTGTATTCTTTAATGCTGTTACAATAGGTTCCGTTGCTGGCTGGGATGTGCCTAAGCCAAAAGGAGATATTGCTGTATCTATCATATCTACTCCAGCTTCTATTGCTTTTAAATAAGCCATTGATGCCATTCCGCTGGTATAATGGCTATGTAATTGTATTGGAATATTAATGTTTTTCTTTAATTCTTTTACTAAACTATATGCCATATAAGGTGTAATCAACCCAGACATATCCTTAATGCATAACGAGTCTGCGCCCATATTTTCAATTTTCTTAGCTAGAGAAACATATAGTTCTATATTATGGACTGGACTTATCGTGTACACAATACTTCCCTGGGCATGACCTCCATATTTTTTTGTAATTTCTATTGCTTTTTCAATATTTCTTAAATCATTTAAAGCATCAAAAATTCTAATTATATCAATACCATTGGCTAGAGAACGCTTTATAAATTCAACCAAAACATCATCAGGGTAATTCTTATAGCCAAGTATATTTTGTCCTCTAAGCAGCATCTGGAGCTTTGTTTTCTTTAATTTAGTTTTTATTTTTCTCAGCCTATCCCATGGATCCTCATTTAAGAATCTTAAACATGAATCAAAGGTTGCACCGCCCCACATTTCTAAAGAATGGTACCCAACTTCATCCATTATTTCAAGAATTGGTAGCATTTCTTCAGTTTTCATTCTGGTAGCTATAAGGGACTGATGACCATCTCTTAATACAGTTTCTGTTATTTTTATTTTAGTCATAATATATTTCCCCCTATGTATTATAATTATTAGATATTATTAAACAAAAATTTAAACTTTTCAAGCTTATTATTTGTAAGTGTTAAAATTTAGCAACAATCTTTAAAATAACCTTCTAAATTTACGTAAAATAACGAATTAGTACTTCTATTCAAATCAGTTATATCTTTAATTAAATCGGGTAATTTATCCCACATATAAACTGTAAAGCCTAAACTTTCCCAAAACTCGCGACAACTATCGGAAACAAATGCGATTTTGACCCCTTTCACTTCGTAAAAATTTAATATTGTTTTTACTAAAGCTGTTCCTATTTTATTTCTACGATGGTCCACATCCACAAATATATCATCTATAATACAGTATTCTTTTATAGAATAAGCTGTTCCACATCCTAATAATGAATTATTTTCATAATACACAAAATAATCTTTGTCTTTATATATTTCTTGATTGCTATATCCCATAGATGATAAAAAATTAATTATATTATCAATGTCATCAGTTATAGCTTTTCTTACACTAACCAATATGAGACCCCCTTTTTTCTAGGTTATAAAGTTTTTAGAATCTTCTTGATGTAATATATAATGCTAGTAGGCTCGATATTTTCTCTATATATTAAATCAATTTTTCCTACTAAAGTATTATCAATATATACTTCCAGTTGACCAGCTTTTTGGTTTTCATAAATCGGAGCCTTTGCATACATTGTTATATTATCTTTAAATGATAGTTCTTCCTCTTCACCATTTATCTTCACTGGAATATATAAATCATCTTCAGGATATACTCCTGTGATTTCTTTTTTTCCTTTTTGAACTTTAATATGTTTATAGGGAACATTTTTGTCTATAGCGTGTATTTTTTTGTAATTATTGAATCCATATTCTAATAGTTGGGATGAAACATTCCACATATCGGCACAGTTTAACACTACAGAAACAAGTTGCCAATTATTGCGTGTTGCAGAGGCTACAAGACACCTTCCGGCTTTTTTTGTATAGCCTGTTTTTACGCCATCACCGCCATCGAACTGCCATAACATTTTATTCTTATTAGTCATCACTCTATCCCAATCTTCTTCTGCTGGTCCTGGGATTGTTTTCTTTTTTGTTTTAACAATCTCAGAAAATTTATTATTTTTTAAAGCGTAACACGTAATTAACCCCAGATCATATGCAGTAGTATAGTGATTTTCATCAGGCAGTCCATGGGGATTCGTAAAGTTTGTATTGTAAGCACCAATTTCCTTTGCCTTTTTATTCATTAGTTCTGCAAATTTTTCAACACTACCACATAAATGTTCTGCTACTGCTACTGAAGCATCATTACCTGATCGTAACATAACGGCATATAGTAAATCTTCTAACTTAATCTTTTCACCTTCTTTTAAGTATATGGAAGAACCTTCTTGAATTGAAGCATTTCTACTTATAGTAACAATTTCATCTAACCTTCCGCTTTCTATTGCTAATATAACTGTCATAATTTTTGTTGTACTAGCCATAGGAAGCTTGATATTATCATTTTTTCCGTATAATACTCTACCTGTACTCACGTCCATAAGTATATAGGCTTTAGCATTTATATCAACTACATCTGCGTGAATAGTATTTATTAATATAATAAATATAAGCAAAACAAAAAAATAAAATTTTGTGCGTATCATATTACCACTCCATCTTCTTTTTAGTTTATTATTGACAGAATGATACATATAATACTATTACAATAGATGTCAATCTTTAACTCTTTATTATTTTACATCCAAACTCTTTGGCTATTTTTTCTGCTTCTTTAATATCATCACTCCCCCATATTGACCATCCGCCTTTTAAAATACCATTTACATAGATTTCTACTTTATCATTCTTAAGTATCATTACATTGCCAACTCTTTTTTTCATTTGCACAACTTGATGTTTAATTGCTTCTTCAATGTCTATATCAAATATTTTTAGAGCAATGAATAAACAAGATAAAGCATCCTCTAATTCTCTTTTAGCTCTATCTGTATCTCCTTTTAAAAGAGCTTTTAGAGATTCTGCTACTTCTTCATTCAAGTGGCTCATTACTTCTTTAGGATCGTCGGTTGAATATTTTCTATTCTCCCATATCAATTCTACCGCACTCTTTAAATCCATAAAATCCTCCTCAAAGAAAAACTATGGCATTATATACCATTAATATTTGTACTATTATAACATAATAGAGGCATCCTTTAAAAGTATTTTAATAATAAAGGAAGCCTCTAGTTAAACTAATAAAAGTAAAAAAATATTTATTTTCACATATTATTTTGATTTTTACAATTTCTCTTCTCAATCTTATCAATAAATCTAGGTATTAAATCGATAACTCTATCTAAAGCTGTATTAAAGCTAGCTGGTATCATTCTTAATTGACCTTGGTTTATCGAAAGAAACCCCACAGGACTTACAGTTACACCTGCGCCACTTCCTCCTGCAAAACTTTTAGAATTTTCTTCATTATTTCCTAGTACATCTCCTCCTCCAGATACAAATGCAAATCCAACTCTAGAAATCGGTATTATAACAGTACCATCAGAAGTTTCAACTGGATTACCTACCACTGTGTTTACGTCAATCATCTCTTTTATATTTTCCATAGTTGTTTTCATAAGGCCTTCTATAGATTGTTCCATCTATCTCACTTCCTCTTGAAGAATTTATAAACATTTTCAATCCAGTTATAATATCTCCTACCTTAATGGCAATTATGCAATTGAATTCCATTTCAAATACATTTTCATTGAAAATCGGTTTAATATAAATTCTTCTTAAATCTAAATGATAATATGTTTTTATATAAGCAACAATATTTATTAAGATCATATATATAAAACCATATAATATTCCTGTTAAATACGCATCTAATAATCCATATTTTATATTCAAAGACAAATCATAAAAAGTCATCTTCTTTAGTATATAATTAATTTCATTCTTCTTTTGCAGATATTCTTTCTTATATTTTTCAATAATATCAATAAACTCATCTATTGTCTCAGGTTTTTTTAACTTTATTTTATTTTTTATTATTTTTCGCTTTTCTAATTTTACACTATATTCATTTATTTTATATAATAATTCTTTGGTTGGCAGTTCTATTTCATACCTGATAATTTCATAGAAACCTGATAAATTGATTGTAACAATATCACATTCATACGTTTTTTTATATAGAATTTTTAGTTTTATATCAGAATTGTATAAAACAACTGTTATAACTGATATTATAAAGAGTATACACATTATTATAAAAAAAAGCAAAATTATTCCTCCAAATGGTTTATATTTCTTGAAATATTTTGCCAAAAAAATTAAGAATAATACGTGTCACGCATTATTCTTAAAACAAATCTTTAATTGGTGGAAGCTCATTTATATTCTTCAGACCAAATAATCTTAAAAAAGTGTTTGTAGTTCCATATAAAATTGGCCTTCCAGGTCCATCCATACGTCCTACTTCTTTTATCATATCCTTTTCCAATAGTCTTGCAATACAAGCATCGGATTTAACTCCTCTGATTGAATCGATTACAGACTTTGTTACAGGTTGTTTATATGCTATTATAGATAAAGTCTCTAGAGAAGCTTGAGACAAACCAATCTTAGCTTTAGGTTTCAATAGTTTTTCTACAAATTCATATAGTTCTGTTTTTGAACACAACTGATAACTATTGTTTATTTCCACTATTTTAATACCCCTAGTAATATCTTTATAATCGTCAATCAATTGATTGATTATTTTTTTCAAAGTGCTTTGATCTATTGCTAAAGCAGCAGAAAGATCTTTTAGCGAAACTGGATCACCTGAGACAAATAGCATACATTCAATAGCAGCTTTAATTTTTTTGATATCCATATACCTTATCTTCTCCTAACAATAATTTTATCAAAATTGTTAGTCTGTTCTACATAAATTCTTCTTTGCTTTATAAGTTCTAGTATGGCAAGAAAAGTTATAATGGCCTCCAGTTTATTTATGCATTCCATTATTAAATCATCAAAATAAACTGTTTTCTCTAACGATAATGCTTTTAATACCTCCACCATTTTATCTTCAACAGTTATATTATCTCTATATATTCTGTTATTCTCAAGGTCCTTATGGGATTGCTTTTTATTCATCAGTTCTTTAAACTTGTCCATTAAAATTTCAATTGAAAGTCTATCAGGCAATGCAAAAGAGTCGATTATTTCATCAGCTAAACTAGAATCTTTACATAGAGCCTTTTCATTCTCCATAAGTTTTTGCTTAAGTATTGCCGATATATCCTTATAAGCTTTATATTCAAGTAGCTTTTTCACAAGGTCTTCCCTTGGATCTTCCTCTTGGACTTCATCTTCCTTAGATGTTTTGGGCAGTAGCATTTTGGACTTAATTTCAAGTAAAGTTGCAGCCATAACTAAAAATTCACTTGCTAAATCAATATCTAAACTTTGCATCATTTTTATATAATTAATATATTGTGCAGTGATTTTAGCTATTGGTATATCATATATATCTATTTTATCTTTTTCAATTAAGTGAAAAAGCAATTCGAAAGGGCCTTCAAATACTTCGAGTTTAATATTTATTGACATTTCTATTACCACCGATATTAAGTTTTAAAAGAAAAAGCTGACTAAATAAGAAATTGTTCTTTCTACAAAATAAAACATAGGACCTAATATATAATTAATGGAATTAGTAAAAATAAGTAAAATCAATAATATGTAAAAGTATTGCTCATAACGAAAAAAATTATATTCTACCTTGTTAGGTAAGAAACCCGCAAGTATCTTTGAACCATCTAAAGGTGGGAGTGGAATTAAATTAAATATACCTAACCCAATATTTATAAAGTAAATATTAATCAGTATGTTCTCAATTATCTTATTCATAAAACCTAATCTATAATAAATTGTCATATAAATAAGCAATGTTATAAAAGCAATAAAAAAATTCATAACTGGTCCTGCTAGTGAAACAAGGATAGTGCCTTTTTTTCTATTCTTGAAATTATAAGGGTTTATTGGAACAGGTTTAGCCCAACCAAATCGAAATATTATTAACATAATAATCCCTATGGGATCAATATGAGCCATAGGATCTAATGTCATTCTGCCCCTTAATTTTGCAGTGTCATCACCTAGTAAGTTGGCTACATAAGCATGTGCAAATTCATGAAATGAAAAACCTATAAACACTGCAGGTAATCTATAGAGTAAACTTAAAACATCAATTCCGGGCAAACAATATCATCCTTTCAAATTACTATACTATAAAGATTCATATTTGGTATTATAACACAATTAAAATAATAAAAAAAGTAATGCCAGAGACATTACTTTTAAAGATTAAATCTTAATTATCAATCCAATATCTTATAGCTTTATATATATTATTGAGAAAAGTAGCTTTTGCAACATCTTCTTGAGCAATCAGAGATATGCTTTGTATTTTTTCACCATCTTTCAAAACCTCTATTTCGCCAAGTTTATCTCCTTTAAATATAGGGGCTGACAATTTATCGGGCAAAATTAATTTTCGTTCAATCTGTTTTTCCTCTCCCTTTTTTACTAGTACATTAATATCATTATCGAGAATAACATTTATTTTATCCTTATTCCCTTTTGAAACTTTTATAGTTTTTATAATATCTCCTTTTTTACCAATTGAATATGTAGAAAAGTTAGCAAAACCATAATCCAATAGTTTTCTTGCGTCATTATTTCTTGAACCAGTACTTGGAGCGCCCATAATAACACTTATTAATCTCATATTATTTCTTTTTGCAGTTACTGATATACAATACATTGCCTTTTCTGTATACCCTGTTTTTATGCCATCCACATCATCGTAAAATCTAACCATCTTATTTTTGTTGGCCAATTCTCTTACTACATTATTCTTCTTTCCTACAGTTACTTTAGTCATATATATTGATATATAATCGAAAATCTTTTCATGTTTTAACAATTCCCTTGACATTATTCCAATATCATGAGCAGAAGTAACATGTCCTTCATCATGAAGACCATGACAATTCATAAAAACCGTGTCACTCATTCCTAATTCTTTTGCTTTATTGTTCATCATTTTTACAAACTCTTCTTCGCTTCCTGCAATATGCTCTGCTATAGCTACACTCGCATCATTTGCTGATTCAACTGCAATTCCTAACAATAAATCATTGACTGTTCTAACTTCTCCTTCTTCTAACAATAAACAAGTTCCGGTCATTTTACTTGCTTTGTTACTAATAATCACCTTATCTTCTAATGTAATCCTTCCAGATTGTAATGCTTCCATAGTAAGTAACATAGTCATTATTTTAGTAACGCTAGCAGGTTCTAATTTTTCATGAGAATTCATTTCATATATTATTGTCCCTGATGATGCTTCCATAAGCAGTGCCGATTTACAATTTAATGATATTTCATTATCACTATTAACTAAAACAAGCAAGTTTATGGTCATAATAGCCAAAATTAATATTATACTATATATCTTTCTCCTCATCTTTCCCATTAAAGAATCCTCCTATAGTTATTTTATTTTTATAATTCCCTTTAGGAGGATTGTTATTCGCAACTCAGTATCAGTAATAGTTTTAATCTATTATCTTATAAATATATTTCGACGGCTTAATTTTAATTTTATCTATATTAAAGGCATCTTTTATAATACTTTTGACATCATCCCACTTTTCTTTATTGGTATGAAGAATGCTGATGGTATCACCTTTCTTTACTTTATCTCCAACTTTTTTCGTTAATGTTATGCCTGCTCCATAATCTATTAAATCGTCTTTCTTAGATCTTCCCGCACCAAGTAACATAGCGGCAACTCCTATACACTCTGCATTAATAGAATTTATATATCCATCTTTATCTGATTTTATTTCTATGTGATTTTTTGCCTGAGGTAAAATATTTGGATTGTCAATAATATTCGGATCTCCACCTTGTATAGTTATCAATTTTCTCATATATTTAAGTCCTTCACCTGTCTTTATTGCCTTTTCCATATATTTAAATGCTTTATCAAAATCATTAAAGGCACCACCTAAAATTGCCATATAAGAAGCTATAGTCAAAGCAATATATATTTCATCTTCTGCACCTTTTCCTTTTAATACTTCTATAGCTTCTCTTACTTCATTGCTATTTCCTATCTCATAACCAAGAGGTTGATTCATATCTGATACTATAGCTATGGTTTTTTTGCCCAATGACTTACCTATATTCACCATTGTTTCTGCGAGCAGAATTGCTTCATCTATTTTTTTCATAAAAGCCCCAGATCCAACTTTTACATCTAGTACAATACAATCTGCTCCTGAAGCTATTTTTTTGCTCATGATGGAACTTGCGATTAATGGGATACTATCAACTGTCGCAGTAACATCTCTTAGTGAATAAAGCTTTTTATCTGCTGGTGTAAGATTATGTGTTTGTCCGACAATGGCCATCTTATATTTGTTTACGTTGTTGATAAATGTTTCTTTATCTAAATCCGTTCTAAACCCCGGTATTGCTTCAAGCTTATCTACTGTACCTCCAGTATGGCCTAATCCCCTACCTGAAATCTTAGCAACAGGTACACCAGCAGATGCAACCAAAGGTATAACTATCAAGCTTATCTTATCTCCTACGCCTCCTGTTGAATGCTTATCTACTTTTATACCATTGATAGAAGAAAGATCTAATATTTCCCCTGAGTTTACTAAAGCCATAGTTAACAGTGATGTTTCTTTATTGGTTAATCCATTAAAATATATTGCCATCAATAAAGCAGATGCTTGATAATCTTGAATGCTTCCATCCATTATTCCTTCAATAAAAAAATCAATTTCTTCTTTCGTCAATTCATATCCGTTTCTCTTTTTTAGAATTATATCATAAGCCCTCATTAAACCCCACCTCTTTTATAAACTGCTTTAAAAGATTGATAAATCTAGGTTTAGTTAATTCGGCTACTCTAAGGACTTCTTCATGAGTTAAAGAAACCAAGGTGTCCGGTAAAGCCATATCGGTTATACAAGATAGTCCTAAAACTTTTATATTGCAGTGTCTAGCTACAATAGCTTCAGGAATTGTAGACATTCCTACAGCATCGGCACCTATCTTGATAAGCATTCTTAACTCAGCTTTTGATTGGTAATAAGGACCGCTTATTGCAGCATATACCCCTTCACGAATAGTAATATTTAGTCTTGAAGCCACAGTTTTACATATCTCAATAAGCTCAGGATTATAGACTTGAGACATGTCAGGAAATCTAGGTCCAAATTCTGATAGATTCGGACCAATCAATGGGTTGTCTCCCATTAAGTTTATATGGTCTTTTATCAGCATCAATTCTCCAGGAGAAAAGGCATCATTTAATCCACCACAAGCATTGGTTATAATAAGGATATCAATGCCTATTTTTTTCATGACTCTTACAGGTAAAGTCACTTCTTTCATGGAATAACCTTCATAATAATGAAAACGACCCTGCATAGCCAAAACCTTTTTGCCTTCTAAATCACCAAAAATGAATCGACCTGCATGGCCTTCAACGGTAGATACAGGAAATTGAGGAATATCTTTGTAGTCTATTATTATTCTATTTTCTATATAATCTGCCAATGTACCTAAACCTGTACCTAATATAATTCCGATTTGGGGTTTAGAAGGTAATAGTTTTTTTATATAATCATATGCATCATCAATTCTATCTATATAATTCACTTTATATCCTCCTTAAAAGTATTTTATAATTTCAACTAATAATCTTAAAAATTTATCTTTTACTTCTTCTGCAGTCTTAATAACTTCTTCATGACTTAAAGGTTTATCCAATACACCAGCTGCCATATTAGTTATACAAGATATACCGACAACTTCCATTCCTGCATGATTTGCTGCAATTACCTCAGGAACCGTTGACATTCCTACGGCGTCTGCCCCCAAAATCCTTAGCATCTTTATTTCCGCCGGTGTTTCATAAGCTGGTCCCGTCATAGAAGCATATACTCCTAATTTTATAGGAATGTTTAATTCATTAGAAATCTTTATAATCAAATCTTTCATTCTACTAGAATAAGCATTTGACATATCTGGAAACCTAACGCCCATAGAATAGATATTGGGTCCAATAAGCGGATTAGTTCCCATAAAATTTATATGATCAGTTATCAACATCAAATCTCCAGGTGAAAAATTAATATTTACTCCACCAGAAGCATTTGTTACAATCAACTTTTTTATACCAAGAGATCTCATAACCCAAATGGGAAATACAACTTCCTTCATGCCATATCCTTCATAAAAATGAAACCTGCCTTGCATGATGGCAACTTTTCTGCCGCTTATTTCACCAAATACAAACCTTCCCATATGTCCTTCTACAGTTGAAATTGGAAAGTTGGGTATACCAACATAATCTATTATATTTCTTTTTTCAGCCCTATCTCCTAATACTCCTAAACCTGAACCTAATATTAGGCCTATTTCAGGTTTTTCTTTCAATTTGGATTCAATATAATTTTGAGCTTCTAAAATCATTTCATTTATATTGTTCAATCTTAATCACTCCCTGAGTATTAATGATTTAAATGATATGCCTTCAATTTTGCCTTGGATATTTAGCAAATCCAATACTGTTGCTCCTATATCAGAGAAACAATCTCTTGTGCCAAGATTAACATTACTTTTGATTTTATTACCATATATTAAAATAGGTATATATTCTCTCGAATGATCTGTACTCGGTGTTACAGGATCGCAACCATGATCTGCAGTTATAATTAATACATCATCATCCTTCATAGTCTCCATTATTTGAGGCAATCTTTTATCAAATTCCATAATAGCATTGCCGTATCCAATAACATCATTTCTATGTCCATATAACATATCAAAATCAACTAAATTAGTAAATATCAAACCATTATTTTCACTTTTTATAAATTCTATAGTTTTTTCTACACCATCCATATTATCTTTTGTATGAACAGAAATGGTAATACCTTGAGAAGCAAATATATCTTCTATTTTGCCTATAGCTATTACATCCAAACCTTCTTCTTTTATATAATCTAGCACAGTTTTACCAATAGGTTTTAATGAAAAATCTTTTCTATTTTCAGTCCGTTTATACTGGCCTGACTTGCCGATAAAAGGTCTTGCAATTATTCTTCCAACGCCGTAAGGACCGGTCATTATTTCTCTAACTATTTTACAAATTTCATAAAGTTTTTCCAGTTCTATCACTTCTTCATGGACGGCTATCTGTAAAACACTATCTGCTGATGTATATATAATTGGCATTCCTGTTTTAACATGTAAATCTCCTAATCTATTAATGATTTCAGTACCTGAAGCAACTTCGTTACCAATGGTTTTCATACCAATTGATTTTTCTATGGATTCAATCAATTCATCAGGGAAGCCCTTTGGAAAAGTTGGAAAAGGTTTTGATAGAATAAGGCCTGCAATTTCCCAATGTCCTGTTGTTGTATCTTTCCCATAAGAGGCTTCTGCCGCTCTGCCAAAGGCGCCTATAGGATTACAAATACTTTCTATGATATCATTCATGCCTTCAATATTACCAATTCCAAGCTTAACCATATTATCTATTCTAAAATCTTTATAATTTTTCGCAATATTTCCTAATGTATTGCTGCCCTCATCGCCATATTTATGGGCATCAGGTAAATAGCCTATACCTAAGCTATCTAAAACTATTATTATAACTCTATTTATCACAACAAATCCTCCATTTTAAAAACTAAAGGGCATTAAGCCCTTGGATGTGTCCTATTATATACTTCCCTAATTCTTGTATTGTTAATTTTGCTATATATTTGAGTTGTTGAAATGTCTGAATGTCCTAACATTTCCTGTAACGATTGGAGATCTGCTCCATTTTCTATTAAATGTACGGCAAATGAATGTCTTAATGTATGAGGTGTAATTGATTTATTTATATTTGCTTTTTGAGTATAATATTTGACTATTTTCCAAAATCCTTGCCTTGTCATTCTCTCTCCATGCAGGTTCAGAAACAATGCTTTTTCATCATCAGATGGGTTTAACTCATCCCTGTATTCATTTAAGAAAAGTTTAATATATTTTAGACAATATGTACCTATAGGTATGGTTCTTGATTTTCCGCTACTATTCTTACAAAACAATAAGCCATTTTCTATGTCAATATCATCAATATTTAGCGAAATCAATTCTGAAACACGGATTCCTGTAGCGTATAAAAGCTCTAACATAGCCTTGTCTCTTGCACCTTTTACATCATTTAAATCAGGTTGTTCCAATAACTTTTCAACCTCTCGTTTAGTTAATACCGATGGTAATTTTCTTTCTACCTTAGGAGATTCTAAATTTAGCGTTGGATTAGTTTTAATATATTTATTATCCACAAGGTAATTAAAATAACACCTCAATGAAGCCATATGTCTAGATATTGTAGAAGTTGTCCTTCCTTCCTTCTGCAAAAAAATAATATATGCTATTATAATTGTTTTTGTTACGTTCTCTATAGAAAGCTTACGTTTTTGTAAATATGTACAAAACATCCTTACATCTCTAATATAAGATTCTAATGTATTTTGACTTAGTTTTCTCTCTTTACATAAATAATGAGAAAAAGCTTCTAAATATGTCATTTCTTTGTCCCCTTTTTTAATCATCTTTTTACATATTCAACATAAAGCAAAAAAATCCTCCATAGTATGAAAAATTTACTACATTCCCTTTTTAATATTATTGTATAAAGGAGGATATGCTTTTAATGAAAACAGGGGTTATATATGATTCTATTACAGTTGAGAGTACAACTAGAACCATACCTAATATAAACGAAAAGATGTAATTAATAAAACTCTGTCTTTTATTTTCATATCTTTTTTCATTTCTGGATTTTAGCAAAAATAAACTATATTGCAAAGAAACTGAACATAAAAAAATAGTACTTGGGATTAAAACAATATTATGAGGCAATAAAGATACTAATGAAAATATTAACCCTTTTCTCCCGAAACTTTCCACCAAAAATGCTATTGAAAAACCAAAACAGAAACCTCTAAAAATAGTTAAAATAGGTGAAAATATTATTCCTACATATGTAAAACCAAATATTAACAATAGTAATATTGAAATTATATTGTTTATAAATGAGCTTTTAAATATAGCTGAATTATTAAATATTTTTCCCTCAGCAAAATTAAAAAAGCCATTAAGATACATTATTAGAAGTTCCTTGGTTTCAATTGAAACATTGGTTACCCAATAAGCGCCAAGACTTATGCCAACAGAAAATAGTAAAATAAATCCTAAGTAGAAAAAGCTATTCTCTTTTATATGTTTAATTATCATATAATTCAACTTTGTGAACAAGGTTATCATCCCCCTCAGGCATTTGTCCACATTTTCATTAAAATATATGCCTGAGTTAGCTATAATATTCTCTAGAGTTTGAAAGCTGTTAACAAAGCAACAATAGTTTTAGCGTCCTTTATTTCTCCGTTTTTTATCATGTTAAAAGCTTGATTTTTATGAAATTTGCAAACATCAATAAATTCATCGTCATCCTTTTCTAGCTGACTTATTATGAGCTCTTCTGCTTTATAAATATATATTATTTCATCGGCAAAGCCAGGAGATGTATAAATAGTGTTTATTAGTGTGAGTTTATTAGAGGTAAAACCTATTTCTTCCTGTAATTCCCTCAATGCACATTGATATGGATCTTCTCCTTGTTCCAATTTACCAGCTGGAATTTCAATCAACACATCGTCGATAGCTTTTCTAAATTGTTTAATAAAATATATGTTTTCGTAAGAGTCTATAGGCAATATAGCTACTGCCCCTGGATGTCTAATTATTTCTCTTTCAGCAGTATTGCCATTAGGTAATAATACTGTTTCAACATCTAATTTAACAATTTTACCTTCAAACAAATTTTTTCTTTTGATACTTTTTTCAATAATATTCATTATATCACTCCATAAATGAATTTTTTCATAATTGTTTCATATAATATTGTAGCACTAAATTCGGAGGTATCAAATAATGATAAAAATTTACACAAAAAAAAGCATATATTTTATTGGTAGAATCTCAGATCTAATATATATTTTGAACAATATTCCTGAAAAAAATATCACCTTAAAAGAGTATTTATCTAAAATTTAAACATTCTCTTTATCATATAGAAGACTTTAGAATACAATGTCAGAATGATTTTTCTTAAATATTTTTCAAAAAATAAATGTGATTGCTGTATATCTGTAATTTATCCAGCAATCACATTTATGTTATCAACTTATTTTCATCTCAAGTCTGAGTTTATCTGCCACCATAGCTATAAACTCTGAGTTGGTAGGCTTTCCTTTGTCATTATGTATAGTATAACCAAATAGATTATTAATTACATCAACCCTTCCTCTACCCCAAGCAACCTCTATTGCATGTCTTATGGCTCTTTCTACTCTGCTTGAAGTAGTGTTATATTTTCTGGCTATTGAAGGGTAGAGTTCTTTAGTTACTGCACTAAGTAGTTCCATGTTATTTACAACCATGGTTATGGCTTCTCTTAGATAAATATAACCTTTTATATGGGCTGGAACACCTATCTCATGAATTATTCCAGTAATTGCAGATTCTAGATCTTGACCAGTTGTATTAGAGGATATACTGATAGAAGATGACTGCATTATAACCTTCTTATCTGCAACTGGTGATATTAAACCCATAGACTCCCTTATCCTCTTGGCAAATACGTCCATATCAAAAGGTTTTACTACATAATATTCTGCACCTAAAGCTAAAGATTTTTGTGTGATCTTATCTTGTCCTACAGCAGAAAGAACAATTATTTTTGGAACTTTTTCTAAATTCATATTATTAAGCTTTTCTAGCACCCCTAAACCATCTAGATGCGGCATAATAATATCTAAAATTACAATATCTGGCTGTTTAGAGGTTATTAAATCTAGAGCTTCAATCCCATCCTTTGCCATACCAACCACTTCAAAATCATCTTGCATTTCTAAATACTCGCACAAAATACTGCAAAAATCCTTATTATCATCTGCAATTAGTATTTTAACCTTGTTAATGTCCATTAACTTTCCTCCTTATAATTAGTCTAAATAGTTATTCGACAAAGTAAATCTGTTTCCTGCTATTTAATACCAATTATCGTTCATAAAATTCAAACAAATTGAGACAATAATTTACCATAAAGAACAACAAATTTTTCAAAAAAAAACGGTATGCATATACCGTTTTGTATTACTTTTCATTGTCCTGCAGCCTTTTTATAATCTAAAGGTTCATTAATATCTGTTTCCTTTAACATCCATTCTGCAAAAATACCATATCCTTTTAGAGGATCGTTTATCAGTACATGAGTTACTGCTCCTACAAGCATACCATTTTGAATAATAGGGCTACCAGACATTCCTTGAATAATGCCTCCCGTTTTTTCAATAAGCCTTTTGTCTGTAACCCTTATTATCATGCTTTTAGAATTAATGTTTTGCTGTCTAAATATTTTTAGAATTTCAATATCAAACTCTTCAACTTTATTATTTTCTATAGTTGTTAGTATTTTTGCAGATCCTTCTTTAACTTGGTATTTTAAGGCAACTGGTATTGTTGGTTTTCTATGATCTATCCTTTGTTTATCTAATACTCCATAAATACCAAATTTAGTATTTTTTAAAATTCTACCATATAATCCATGACTCTCAGCAAATAATCCAACAATCTCTCCAGGAGCAGCTTTTTTTGCTTTTTGTATGCTTATCACTTTTGCTTTTAAAATACTTCCTTTATCAATATCTATCAGGACCCCTGAATCTACATCTGTAATACCATGGCCTAAAGCTCCAAACATTCCAGTATTAGGTTCATAAAAAGTCATAGTTCCTACTCCAGCGATATTGTCTCGAACCCATAAACCTATCTTAAATAATCTATCTTCAATGCTTTGTACAGGTATAACTATCAGATCAATTGGTTTTCCTTTTCTTTCAATAGATACTGTAACCTTGTTATTTCTATTACCTTCTTCATTTATAATCTCAATAATATCTTTCTCATTTTCGATTTTTCTCCCATTTATTTTTATTATTTTATCACCGACTGCGAAACCACTATCTGCTGCAGGGCAAACTTTTTTTCCATTTATATCTGTAATTGTGGATAGCCCAACAACCAATACTCCTTTCGATTCAATCTTTACTCCTATTGATTCCCCAGAAGGAATCACCTCAATGTTTGATAATGTGTTTGGAATTTTATTGTTTTTTGACAAAAAACTAAAAATTTTTAAATCTCCTTGTTCTACATACAAATTTTCGAATAGATTCGATGCCACCAATGAAAATCCTGAAAAAATTAAACATAAAATAAAAAAGGATATTACACTCATCCAAAGGTTGTTTCCCTTAAATTTTTGCAAAAGCTTCACTCTCCTGTTTCCCCAGAAGAATTCGCCCTTCAATTTTCTTTCTCTAAATTTAATTTTCCTATTTCATAGTCCCATTATTCTATTAAATAATTTACAGTGAATAATTATGACCAAAAAAAAAGACTTTATAAAGCCTTTTTACTATCAATTAACTCTCTTGCCATATTTAATGAAAAATTCGAATCATCACCTAGAGCTATCATCTTCGCAATTTCATTTATTCTTTCATTATTTTCTAAATTTATTATTTTTGAATATGTATTTTTTTCTTCGATGTATTTTCTCACACAAATATGATTATCTGCTAAACATGCTATTTGTGGCAAATGAGTTATACATATAGTCTGTATATTTTTTGAAATATTTCGCAATTTTTCTCCTACTGCATTAGCCGTATGACCGCCTATCCCTGCGTCAATCTCATCGAATATTATACTTTCATGCTTTTGAAACCTAGATAAAACAGATTTAATTGCTAACAGCACTCTAGAGACTTCTCCTCCTGACGCAACTTTTATCAGTGGCTTTTCTGGCTCGCCAGGATTTGCAGAAAGCATAAATTCAACAACATCGATACCATCTTTGCTAATTTTCTCTTTATCAGTTTTCACATTTACCAAAAATTTAGCGCCAACCATGTTTAAATCTCTCAATTCTTTTTCCACTGCTTTCTCGAGCATCTTTGCCAATCGATAGCGGTTATTTGAGATATAAAAAGCTATATCGCTATATTTCTTCTTCATAAGTCCTATATTATCTTCGTATTCTTTTATTACTGTCTCACTATTTTTTAGTTCTTCATATTCTTTAATAGCCTCTAATTTGAATTCTAGTATTTTATCAATAGTACTTCCATATTTTCTTGAAAGTTTATCTATTAAATCTAGCCTTTCTTCTACTGCTTGTATTTCCCCACTATCAAATTCAATATTATCTCGATATTGTCTTAAAGGAATCTTTAAATCTTCTAATTTAAAATAGATATCTGCTATACAATCCCTGTATTCATGTAGCGATTCATCAATTTGGCAAATATCTTCAATTAATTCCAAAGAGTTGCCTATAACATCTAAAACACTTCTATTATTTATATAATCTTGAAATAAATCTTTATAAATTTCAGAAGCATAATTATATAATTTTTCGCTATTATTTAAAATATTTTTTCTATTAATAAGTTTGTCATATTCATCGGGATATAGATTTGCTTTTTCTATCTCATCGATTTGATATTTTAGTAAATCAAGTTTTCTCTCTCTTTCTTGTGTCGTTCCATACAGGTCCTGAAGTTTGCCTTCCATATCTTTTATGTTATTTACCAACTGATATAATTCCTTTAATTTACTATTGAATTCATCAGAACCAAAACTATCTAATAGTTTAATATGCATAGAGGGTTTGAATAATATCTGGTGCTCATTCTGAGCTACAATATCCATCAATAAAGGGGCTACAGTTCTTAACATAGTTAAAGTAACAGTCTGTCCATTTATTCTGCAAAAAGATTTGCCAGATAAGTTTACTTCTCTTTGTATTAAAATAGATTTATCTTCTTCTGGATTTATACCAATATCAATAAGCTTCTCATCTATTTCAGAAGTGTCATTATCTATAATAAAAAGGCCTTGAATAACCGCTTTTTGCGCACCTGTTTTTATATCATCTTTACTCAGTTTACCGCCACATAGAACTCCAATAGCATCTATGATAACTGATTTTCCTGACCCAGTCTCACCTGTTATTACATTGAAACCTTCTGTAAATCTAACTTTTTCCTTATTAAAAATAATATAATTATTGATATATAATTCCTGAAGCATAGATTTCACCTATTTCATCATTTTCTTAAACCTTTCCATTACTGGTAAAACATTTTCTTCATATCTTATGAGAACAAAAATTGTATTATCTCCAGCTACTGTACCTACCACCTCTTTAAGGTCTAAAGCATCTAAGGCTTCTGCCGCCGCATTAGCAGCTCCAGGAAAAGTTTTAATCACTATTATGTTACCAGTATAGTCTATAGTTAAAACTGTTTCCGCAAATACTTTATATAGTCTTTCGTTAAGCATACTATCTTGTTCTTTCATAGCTGCATATTTATATCTGCCATCTTCTGTGAGAACTTTAATCAGTCTTAATTCTTTGATATCTCGGGATACGGTAGCTTGAGTTACATTGATACCCGACTTTTTCAGCAAATCAGCTAATTCTTCTTGAGTTTCAACAATATTGTTGTCAATAATCTCAAGTATTTTCGCATGCCTGGAAATTTTCATTAAGCTCCCTCCATTATTAATATTTTTCTTTTGAGTCCCATTTCTCAGAAATTTTTTTTCTTAACACTTGAAAAAAGTTTCTATCTCTTAGCTTTACAAGGTTAGTATAACATTGGGCTTGTCTTACAGTTACAATATCACCAGCCTTTAGTTTATACCCTTGTTGCCCATCTACTGTCAGCATAACCTCATTATTATTATTACAAACCTCAACTTTCACTTCATCATTATTTGACACTACAATAGATCTGGAATGTAGTATATGGGGGCATATTGGGGTAACTATCATAACTTCTACATCAGGACTCACAATTGGGCCTCCAGCAGATAATGAATAAGCTGTCGAGCCTGTTGGGCTTGATATGACGACTCCATCAGCAGAATATAAATCAACAAAATCATCGTTGATATAAATACCCATCCTTATAATTCTAGAAAAGGGACCTTTTGTTATTCCAATATCATTTAATGCTACAGATTTCTCCTTTTGTATATTATCAGTTTCTACAGTTGCTTCAAGCATCATTCTTTTCTCTATTTCATATTCCCCTTTTATAAGCTTTTCAAGGGCAGGAAACATCTCCTCAGCTTCTACTTCAGTCAAAAAACCTAAATGGCCTAAATTTATTCCAAACAATGGTACTTCATAGTATGCTGATTGCCTAGCAATATTAAGTAAAGTACCGTCACCTCCTAAGACAATAATAAAGTCACTATTCATATATATATCCTCATTTTTGGTGCCAAGTTCTGGCTTACCTAATTTTATAGCAATGCCGTTATTAATCAAAACTTCCTGATTATTATCAAGCAACCACTTTGTAATACTTTCTGTTAAATGTAAATTGTTGTCTTTACTCAAGTTTGGTATAATGCCTATTCTTGACAAATACAAACACCATCCATCATTAATTATTTCATCATCATCAAATGTATATATTAATTTTACATTAATTATGAAATTATATCCATATTTTTTGTTAATCTATTTAAAATATTCATGAGCTTTATTAACAATATTTATTATTTTTTGATATAAAACGCTGAATTTAACTTGTTCCGACTTTTTATCAAAAAAAACTAAATATTCAATATTTCCTTCTGGACCTTTGATAGGAGAAAAAGTTAAACCTTTTAAACTTAGATGTAATTGATTCTGGCAAAAATTACAAATATCCTCTATCACATCCATGTGAATCGCTTTATCCCTTACTACTCCTTTTTTCCCTACTTTATCTCTGCCTGCTTCAAATTGTGGTTTAATCAAGCATACTAGTTGTGATGTATCCTTCAAAAGCTTTAGAACAGAAGGTAGTACTTTTTTTAATGAAATAAAAGATACATCAATTGCTGCAAAATCTAATTGTTCAGGCATCTCTTCCGGTGTTACATATCTTATATTGGTTCTTTCCATAACAACTACTCTCTCATCGGTTCTTAATTTCCATGCTAATTGACCATAACCAACATCTATAGCATATACTTTTGATGCTCCATTTTGCAGCATGCAATCCGTAAAACCTCCAGTAGAAGCACCAATGTCTGCTGCGATCATCCCACTTAAGTCTATTCCAAATTCTTCAATAGCTTTAGCTAATTTCAGGCCTCCTCTGCTTACATAAGGCAAAGCATTTCCTTTTATCTCAACACTTGATTCTTCATCAACTTTAGTTCCTGGCTTATCAATCTTATTATTATCAACATAAACAATCCCGGACATTATCATTGCCCGGGCTTTCTCCCTGCTTTCAGCCAGCCCTTTTTCAGCTAACAAAACATCCAACCTTTTTTTATTTTGTTTCATTTTTTATCACCTTTACGTCCGACATTATCTTTCGGTATAAACTATCTGTATCAAGCTTTTCCATCTTCATCAAATCATGTACTGTCCCATGTGTTATTATTCCTTTACTATGGGCAAATATTTTTATATCTACTTTTATTGAATTCTTATTATAGAATTCTAATATACTGCTACCAAATCCTCCTTCATACACATTATCTTCCAATGTGTATATTGGTAATGATTTGTCAGCTAATTTAATTAGTAAATTTTCATCTAAAGGTTTTATAAATCTGATATTTACTAATGTCATATTTATATTATTATTCTTCAATAGTTTGCATAAATTTATAGCATTGGATATCATAGTTCCTTCGGCTATGATTATCCCATCATTACCATCAAATAATATTTCACCTTTACCATACTCAATTGGTGTACCATCAAAATTGAAATTTGGGGCTTCTCCTTTCGGATATCTAATTGCAACAGGCCCATTTATCCCTAAAGCAAATTCCAACATATCTTCTAATTCTTTTCCTGATTTTGGGCTCATAATGGTAATATTGGGTAAACTTCTAAGATAAGATATATCATAAATACCTTGATGAGTTTCACCATCTTGTCCTACTAATCCCGCTCTATCAATTGCGAATATAACAGGAATATTTTGCAAACATACATCATGAAGGATTTGATCATAAGCTCTCTGGAGAAATGTAGAATATACGGCAAAAATCGGCTTAAAACCACCTTTAGCTAAGCCCGCAGAAAAAGTAACTGCATGTTGCTCTGCAATTCCCACATCGAAAAATCTATTCCTGTGCTTTTTTGCAAATTGTTTTAATCCAGTACCATCAGGCATAGCAGCAGTAATTGCAAGAATTTTAGGGTATTTATCGGCCAATTCAATCATCTTATTACCAAAAATTGTAGAAAATGATTTAGTTTTAGTATTTTTTAATGGCTCTCCGGTGTTTATATTAAAGGGACTAACACCATGAAATTTTTCCGGATTTTCTTCAGCAATTTTATAACCTTTACCTTTTTTTGTTATTACATGGATCAAAACAGGGTGTTTTTTATAGTCCTTAGCATTTGATATAATTCTTTCCATAGTTTTAATTTCATGGCCATCTATTGGTCCGAAATATTTAAAACCCAATTCTTCAAATATTATACCGTTGACTATTAAATATTTAAATCTATCACGACATTTAGAAGCCATTTTATAAAGTCTTTCTCCTATTACTGGAGTTTTATTCAATACAAATTCCAATTCTCTTTTAAATTTAAAATATAGTTTTTCTGTTCTTAGTCTTCCTAAATAAGTGCTTAGTCCTCCTACATTTTTTGATATAGACATTTCATTATCATTTAAAATTAATATTATGTTTGTATTCAGGTTTGCGGCATTGTTTAATGCTTCCAGTGCTAAACCACCGCCTAAAGAACCATCGCCAATAACCGCCACGACAGAATAATCTTCTCCTTCTAAATCCCTTGCTTTTGCCATACCTAAAGCTGCTGATATAGATGTGCTACTATGACCTGTTTCAAAAATATCGTGAATACTCTCAGTTGTTTTTGGAAAGCCGCTTATACCTCCAAAATTCCTAAGAGTTTTAAAATTATCTTTTCGTCCTGTTATTATTTTGTGAGCATAACATTGATGACCTACATCCCAGATTATTTTATCCTTCGGAGAATCAAAAACTCTATGTAATGCTACAGTTAACTCAACTACACCTAAATTTGAAGCCAAATGACCGCCATTCATTGATACTACATTTACTATATAATCTCTTAATTCCTGACAGACTTCTTCTAATTCTGAATAATTTTTTATTTTTTTTAAATCCTCTGGGCTATTAATCTTATCCAAGTATTTGTACATTGTCAAACCTGCCTTTTTAATTCTATATTAATAAATTTGAAATAATAATCCCCAAAATAGCACCTGCTAATACTTCCTTTGGTGTATGTCCTATAAGCTCCTTAAGCTTTTCTTCCCCCAACGGCTTATGCTGCGCTATATCTTTAATGATTATATTTAAAACTTTTGCCTGATTGCCCGCAGCCCTTCTAACTCCTGCAGCATCATACATAACCACAAGAGCAAAGCATAGAGCTATAGCAAAAGATGTTGAATTCCAGCCATTTAATTTACCTATTGAAGTAGCTAAAGCAGTAACAAAGGATGTATGGGAACTTGGCATGCCTCCTGAACCGACAAATCTTGTAATATCCAGTTTTTTATCTTTGTAAAGTGTAAAGCATATTTTTAAAAACTGGGCAAGAAACCAGGCTGTAAGGCTTGATATCAATGCTTTATTTTGAGCAATCCCTATAAAAAAATTCAAGAATATCCCCCTTTATATATCCCTGTATGCTACAAAATCAGCTAATTCTATTAGTAAGTTTGCCTTGGTACCATACTGTTCAATAGCTTTTTTCGCATTATTGACGGTATCAATCAGTATCCTTTTTGACTGATCTAAGCCAAAATGTGTCACAAAAGTTGATTTATTACTTTTAGCATCTTTTCCAATAGTTTTCCCCATTTTCTCTTTTGTACCTATTACGTCTAAAATATCATCAGAAATTTGATATGCTTTACCGAGATTTTCTCCAAATATGCTTATTCTTCTATAATCTTCTTCCCCAGCTTTAGATAATATAGCCCCAACTTCTAAAGAAGCCTTAATCAACGCACCAGTTTTTTTACTATGCATCTGGTTTAATTTTTCAATTTCAATATTTTTATTTTCATAATATAGATCCATTGCTTGACCGCCTATCATCCCTTCTAGTCCTGCAGCCTTGCTAATTGTATATGCGGCTTTAATTCTTTCTTTCGTTGGATTTTTATGTATATCATTAAGCAATATTTCATATGCAATATTTAATAAAGCATCTCCGGCCAATAATGCAAAACCTTCTCCATATACTTTGTGGTTTGATAACTTGCCTCTTCTATAGTCATCATTATCCATAGCAGGTAAATCATCATGAATAAGAGAATAGGTATGAATTATTTCTATACTACATGCATACGGAATAACCTCTTCTATTGAACCATCAAACAATCGACATACCATAAGGGTAAGAAGAGGCCTAATTCTTTTCCCTCCTTTAAGTAGACTGTATTTCATAGCATCTTCAATTATAGGTAGATTATTATCATTATTAAATATCAAAGCTAAGTTTTCCTCAATTAAATCACTGTATTTTTTTATATATTCACTTAGATTCATAATCTACTCCTTTATTTCTTTATCCATCTCTATTTCTCTATAGGTATTATTATCATTTGCTATTTTTATAATCTTTCCTTCTGCCTCATTTAGTTTAGTGTCACAGTATAAAGATAGTTTTACTCCTTCTTCATAAACCTCTAGTGCTTGTTCTAAAGATAAATCTCCACTCTCCAAATGATTTACTATTTCTTCAAGTCTTTCCATAGCTTTTTCAAAACTTAATTCACTGCTCATTTTTATCCCCTTTACAAATTGAAATTACTGAAGACGATACATAACCATCTTTAAAATAAATATTTAAAATATCTCCTTCTTTTATTTTTTTAATCGTATTTATTAATTCTCCTGTTTTTTCTTTTTTAACATAAGCATAACCTCTATTTAAATAAGAAGCTGGATTTAAAATGTTCAGTTTTTCATTGTATAAATATAAAGTATTGCGATGATTTTTTATTAAATATTTTATTGTATCATCCAAACTTTCTTTCATATTTTCTAATGATTGCCTATAATTAAGTATTCTAGTCTCAGTATGCTTAAAAGAACTCCTTGCTGTCAACTCCCTCAATATTACTTTTTTATTTCTTAAAAATGATAGCATAGAAGAATATAAATTGCTTTGTATTTTCTTTATATATAATGCTAACTGTTGTTTGTCAGGAAAAACTAACTCTGCTGCAGCTGACGGTGTAGCAGCTCTAACATCCGCTACAAAATCTGCTATGGTAAAGTCTGTTTCATGACCTACAGCTGATATAACTGGTATCTTAGATTTATATATAGCTCTTGCAACAATTTCTTCATTGAAACACCATAATTCTTCTATAGAACCGCCTCCTCTACCAACAATTATAACATCTACTTTATTGAATTTATTAAAAAAATTTATACCTTCTGCTATTTCCGTGGCAGCTTTTTCTCCTTGAACTAGAGAAGGGTATAAATATATGTCTATATTAGGATTTCTTCTCCTGCCAACAGAAATTATATCTTTAATAGCAGCTCCCGTAAAAGAGGTCACAACACCCACGCTTTTTGGTAGCAATGGTAAAGATTTTTTATCCTCTATTGCAAATAACCCTTCTTTTTCCAATCTCTTTTTTAACTGTTCATACGCTTTATACAGCTCTCCTGCGCCATCAGCAATAAGACTTTCTGCATATAATTGATATTGGCCATCTTTTTCATAAATAGATATATAACCTCTAACTATAACCTGCATGCCTTCCTCTGGTAAAAATTTGATTCTAGATAGATTGCTTTTAAACATTACACATTTTATTCTTGATCGCTTATCTTTTAAAGAAAAATATGCGTGCCCTGAGGTATGAATTTTAAAATTTGAAATTTCTCCTTTTATATAAATATGGGATAGCAAATAATCCTTTTCTAGTAATTGTTTAATATATGAGTTTATT
>JAAYMO010000066.1 GCA_012521375.1 Clostridiales bacterium | reverse complement strand
GTTTTGGCTATTCTATCTATATCATAGGTTAGCTGGTCTATTTCGTTTTGTATGGCCATCCTATCATTATCAGCCATGGTACCGTTGGCTGCTTGTATTGCCAGCTCCCTCATCCTCTGAAGACAGTTATGTACCTCCTGTAGAGCACCTTCTGCAGTCTGTATCAAAGAAACTCCGTCTAAAGTGTTTCTTTCTGCCATATGAAGCCCTCTTATCTGGGATCTCATCTTCTCTGATATGGCAAGACCTGCTGCATCATCACCGGCTCTATTTATCCTCAAACCTGAAGAAAGTTTTTCAAGATTTTTAGAAACCTTACCCTGGCTCACAGATAGCTGTCTATAGGTATTTATAGCTTGAATATTAGTATTAATCCTCATATTCTTTTCCTCCTATACTCTATTCAGAAATATCTATATTAGCAGGTTCATAATATAAATAATTATCATAAGATTCCAGCTTATTATCAATACCTGCTTCCATATCAGCCTTTTCCATAGCAATAGACCAGGCTTCAGATATGTTCTCCATAATCTTTAATACCTGAAGCATAATATCCTTATCTTTTTTTACATTGGCTTCCATAAGCTTTCGGGAACAAAAATCATACAAAGCTTCCAACTGATCTGCTATAATGCCTGCCTTATAGTTAATGCCTCCTCCTAGCCTTTCCAGTATATCATTGCAGCTTTGAAGCAAATGATTAACTCCTATTAGATTCCCTTCTTCCAAAGCTTTTATAGCGCCCCTCAGTTTTTCCAAAAAAGCCGTATATAACAAAGCGGTCAACTCCTGAGGCTTCATCTCCATGATTTCCTGTTCATCATATATTTTCAAAATAACACCTCCAGAATTATATCCTAGCGAGATAAATAGTAACCATAATAAATGCTCTATATAGTATATCGTTAAATATAAGGTTAATCTTTACACCCTATTCTCCATCCGTTCAATAAGAAGGAGTATTTCTGCAATAACAGAATACAATTGGGGAGGAATCATCTCTCCCAAATCCATATCCAAAAGCTCTGCCACCAGGCTCATATCCTCTTCTATAGGTATATTCTTCTCTTTAGCCATTTCGATGATCTTCTTTGCGATAATACCTTTCCCACTGGCAGTAACTATGGGAGCACCTTCCCCATCCTGATCATAATGAAGTGCAACCGCCGCTTTTTCTGCCTTGTTCCTCTTTTTTATCAGGTTAATATTTTTATAAATCATATCCTCATGTCAAATCCTTTCTTAATAGGATTAAAGCTATTTATGCTTCTATTGTTCAAGTTGCTTTGGACTTCTTTCTTTTCCTCACCTTTAGAATTCAACTTTGTAAAGTTTAACAAACCTACTTCATAGCCTAATTCCTTTAAGTTCTCTTTAAACTCTTGCAAAAGAGGATTAGCTTTTTCTTTTAAATCTTCTCTATCATTTCTTATTGTTATGTTAATATTCCCTCCAGATGCTTGAAGCAAAATACCTGTCTGCCCTAGCTTCTCAGTATCTATGAGAAAATATATGCTGCAATTCTTCCAATCCACTTTTTTATCATCTTTCTTTGAGTTAATATAGATCTTCATGTCGGTAGCTTTACCTTTTATCATCAATGGTAAGGCAAAAAACATGGTTTGTACTAATCCATTATTATCCTTGTTCAATAGTTGATTCCCAGATATTTTATTTATAAGTTCCAATACAGCACCTTCTTTTTCAGGAAGGCTTAATAACAAAGATTTAATATTGTTTTCAAGAAGGCTTTTGTCAACCTTTTCTCCTATCAAATATCTGGCTGTTTCTCCTTCATGATCTCCTCCCAATAGCTTTATAGCTTCATATACCTTTCTAGGAGTATAATCCTCATGTTTAAAATTATCCATCAATGCTTTATATGCAGCACTAAGTTTAGTGCCAGTATTTCCATTAGACTCATATACCTCTTTCAAACTTGCATAATGAAGAATCCTGCTTTTGGATGGCTTCCAATTTAATGATTCCATACTGTTTTTTATTTTATCAACTAAACTCCAAGCTTTGTCATATTCACCTTTATCCAGCAAAACTTTGGCTTCTTGCAGCTGACTATCCACCTTCAATAATTCTTTTTCAAGCTTCATATCCCCAAACAATGCTATATCACTTTTCAAAATAGCTTTATCCAACAAATCTATGGCTTTTGCCAGATTAATCTTTGCATTATATCGTCCCGTAGTTCCGGGAGTCTTCATGTTCCTCAATACCATATCCAAATTATTGGCTATATCTCTTTTAAGTTCCTTAAAGCTTTGTGCAGCTTCTTTAAGCCTTGTAGTTACTTCCGTTACTAGATATTGCTTGCCTCCCAAACCAGCAGTCATCATCAACGCTGTTGCATATTCCTTTTCTGCTCCTTCTTGGAATACAGGAATATGAGACACCGAATCATCAGCCTCAGATGATGATGAAAGGGTTTGTTTTTCTTCATTGACTACTTTTGTAAGTCTATCGCTTACCTTGCCATCAGCATCTAGCCTTTCCAATTCTGAGTCTAATATATTCAGTACTTTATCTCTGTCTGTTCCATCAGATTCCATTTCAATAATATCATTTATAAATTTATCTAAATAAACGGAAGAACCTAACTCAGGTTTTTCATAGTTGTTATCCGGATTTAATTCTTTCAGCAATTGGCTGTAATCTTTTCCAAATAAAGCTTCATGAATCAATTTTAAATTGACAGTGCTAATATCCAATTCTTTATTGAGCAGATTTATTATCACTTCAATTTTTTCTTCAATGGTACCTGGATATTTTTCTAAGTAACTTAAAACTATTTCCATAGTTTTTCTATCTAGAATAACATCTTGGCCAAAGGCCCTTTCCAAAGCTTGTCTCAATTCTTGAGGCAGCGAATCAAATACGCTTTTGCTTTTGGTTTCAACTTCCTTAATCTCCTGTGGTGCATTGTTTCTAATCTTTATTTCTCCGCTTTGCTCCCCATGAATATTGAATATATTTCCAATTTCATTGAATATCTTCATGTTCATCACCTCTTACCTACTAAGTATATCGGCATGAAAACATGAAAAATAAATATATAAAATAAAAAGCTGCTGCAAAACTCTAATTTTGCAACAGCACTTTATATCAATTATAGGCCTGCTTCTTTTTTCAATATGTCAACCTTATCTGTTTTCTCCCATGTTACACCTAAATCTGTTCTTCCCATATGTCCATAGGCTGCCAAATTCCTATATATGGGTTTCCTTAAATCCAAATCTCTGATTATTGCTGCAGGTCTTAAGTCAAAAACTTTATTGACTATTTCTGCTATTTTATCATCGGCAATTTTACCAGTGCCGAAAGTGTCTATCATCACTGATACCGGCTTTGCTACTCCTATAGCATAAGCAAGCTGCACTTCGCACTTGGAAGCTAAACCAGCAGCCACAATATTTTTTGCCACATATCTTGCAGCATAGGAAGCTGACCTGTCAACCTTTGTAGGGTCTTTGCCGGAGAAAGCGCCTCCGCCATGTCTTGCATAACCGCCATAGGTATCCACTATTATCTTTCTACCGGTTAAGCCTGAATCTCCATGGGGTCCCCCTACTACAAATCTTCCTGTAGGATTGATATAGTATTTGGTCTTGTCATCTAGCATGTCAGCAGGTATTATAGGCTTTATAACATGCTCTATCATATCCTTTTCAATGATATCATTATTAACATCTGGGCTATGCTGTGTGGAAACCACCACAGCATCAACTCTTACAGGCTTGTCATCTATATATTCTACAGTAACTTGAGTCTTGCCATCTGGCCTCAAATAATCTAAAGTGCCATCTTTTCTCACTTGGGCAAGCCTCTTAGCTAATTTATGGGCTAGTGATATAGGCATAGGCATCAGCTCTGGAGTTTCATCACAGGCAAAACCAAACATCATCCCCTGATCTCCCGCACCTATAGCTTCTAATTCATTTTCAGTCATTTCTCCTTTTTTGGCTTCCAAGGCTTTATTGACTCCAAGAGCAATATCAGGAGATTGCTCATTTATGGAAGTTAATACGCCGCAGGTTTCAGCATCAAAGCCAAACTTCGCACGAGTGTAACCGATTTCTTCTACTGTTTGTCTCACTATTTTAGGAATATCCACATAACATTCTGTTGTTATTTCCCCCATCACCAATACCAGACCTGTGGTTGCTGACACTTCACAAGCTACTCTTCCCATAGGATCCTGCTCTAATATAGCATCTAAAATAGCATCTGATATCTGATCGCAAACTTTATCTGGATGTCCCTCCGTTACAGATTCAGAAGTAAATAACTTTCTTACCATCCCATCTCCTCCTATTCAGAATATCTCCTTTGTATAGCTTTATTATGCTCACATATGCATAAAAAAGTTGTATCCTCTGTTGTGTAGTCCAATAAAAAAAGCTTCTTCGATGAAGAAGCTCATTTCACAAATAGAAAATCATCCTCATCTTTCAGGATAAACCTGCAGGAATTGGCACCGCGCCTAGGGCCGGTTGCCGGGTTTCATAGGGCCCTTCCCTCCACCTCTCTTGATAAGGCTTTTATTCAGTTCGCTATGTATATTAGCATATGTATCTAAAAATGTCAATAATAAGGTTGTTTCCTAACAAAAAAGACCCTTTCGGGTTTTTAAAATGGTGGGGAAAGGTGGATTCGAACCACCGAAGTCTGAGACAACAGATTTACAGTCTGCCCCCTTTGGCCACTTGGGTATTTCCCCATATCATATTTCCGAAATTTATCGGACAATGACTATATTACAACATAAACACTGGTTTTGTCAACATTAATTTTACTTGAATTTATTGTAACTGCTGAAACCATCTGATTCCATAATGAGTAACAATCTTGTAAATCAATATATCTGCTAGGATATAGAAAGCAAAAAGCCCAAAAAAAGTCTCCTTAAAACTCAGATTCAATAATAATATTGGTAAAAAATTGAGAAATCCTAAAGCCATGCTTATAAACATTATCAATACGCCATTTAAGTTCTGCTTTACCGCTTTTTGTTCATTATCCCAATTCAGCTTAGGAAATTTCAGATCCAATAAAATTCCCAAATAGTTTATGAAAACTGCACAAGGTAAACTTATCAATAAAGCCATCAAAGCCATATACAAAGGCAAGGAAAACAAAATCCAAACCACTGTTATGCCAACGACTATACCTACAATTCCCATAAATATGCCTGAGATTACCTTGGCATTTATGATAGTCTTATGATCCACTGGCAGATACTTAGATACATATAGATTTTTCCCTTCCCTTGATATAGCTGTTGAAGAAATCATATTGGTACCGCTTATAAACACTGCGGCACTAGCTACACCTGCCACAGCAAATCTCAGAGCATTTGGGCTGTTGAGATGTAATATTGCACTTCTTAACTCCCCTATAACTTCGCCTCTTGTAAATATAGGTATCAAAATGAAAATAGGCCAAAGGAAATTCATCAAAACACAATTTAAAAAATATACCGGTGTTCTGAAAAGAAGCTTCAATTCTTTCATAATAAAAGCAAAAAGATGACTGCTTCTTTTGTAAAGATTCCCTTTCGCTGTTTTAGCCCTTCTAGAAGAGGCTTCTGTCAATCCTACCACGCTTTTTAGATATAGTTTCTCACCTAAATATAAGAATAAAACTAAGAATAGGCCAACTCCTACAATAGCCAATAGCATATTGCCAACTGAGTAAATAAAATCTCTGTAGTTTGCCAAGGCTATGGTCATAAATCTGTTGACTACAAATATATCTTGTATTTTTCCCAATATTGAATTGTTTCCCTGCTCTACAAACCTCATAATATCTTCAGGAGTATTTTGGCTCTGAGTAAGGCTCTGTATCAATATATTAAAGCCTATAGCAATGATCAATGCTACTATACCGGATATAGTTTTCATCCTATCCTTATTCTTTACAAACCGGAAACTTCTCATAACAAAAATATTTATTATTGAAGCAAATACCAATGGTACTATGGGCAAAATGAAATATACTATCAAGCCAAAAACAATATAGGTCGCATTTGCCTTCTCCTTGATGCCGTAAGCTGCCAACACAGGGAGAAAAAACACCAATTGAGTTACATATTCATATACCAATACTGTTACAAACTTGGCTCCAAGAATTTGCCAAGGCTTTAAAGGTAATGGAAGTAATATTTCAATATCATTGGAATAGAAAAATACTCCCATTATATAAAATATGCCAAAAATAAATGTTATCAAACTAACCATAGAAACTGCAAGCCATAATATGAGCCCTTGCTGCCCTATTGAAGCCATGGCATCATATGCTCCCCATACAATTCCCCATATGATGGTCATCAAAGGTATCATGGATAAAGCAATTATCAATCCGAGGCCGATGGTTTTTTTGTCTAATTTTATATTTGTTTTGAGCAAAACTTTTGTAAGCTTAAGCATCATATTCATTTTCCACCAACTCCAGAAACATATTTTCCAAAGACTCATCATCTTTAAAGTGCTGCCTCATATCCTCTATGGAACCATAAAATAGTATCTTTCCTTTGTTGATTATGGCTACCTTGCTACATATCTTTTCTGCCACTTCCAGTACATGGGTGGAAAAAAATAAGGTTTTATTCTGGCTCACATGTTCCTTCATCATCTCTTTGAGTATAAAAGAAGATTTAGGATCCAAACCTGTCATAGGCTCATCTAATATCCAAACGCTGGGTTCATGTATCAATGCACCCATCAGCACAATTTTTTGTCTCATACCATGGGAATAGCTTTGAATCTCATCAAAAAGGGCATCAACCATACCAAACCTTTTAGCCAGATTGTCTATTCGTGGTTTTCTGTCCTCTTCCGCCACTTCATATACATCTGCCATAAAATTAAGATATTCTATTCCCTTAAGTCTCAAAAACATATCAGGATTATCTGGCACAAAGCCAAATTGTTTCTTTGCCTTAATTGGCTCTTTCGCAATATCAATTCCATTGATTTTTATGCTGCCGCTGTCGCACTCGAGAATTCCTGTAATCATTTTTAAGGTTGTAGTTTTTCCCGCTCCATTGGGTCCAAGAAAGCCTACGATTTCTCCATCAGGAATTACAAGACTTATATTGTCCACAGCTTTTTTATTGCCACCGAAAGTTTTAGATACATTGGTTATTTCAATCAAATTCGTAACCCCCATACATTTAGATAATTGTTTAAATATCTAAATACATTTTATACTTCTTTTATTATTTTATCAATATGGAAATACTTAATACAGAGAATTTTTTTAAAACCACTAAAATAAGTTGGTCGCTGGTCTTTTTTTGAAACCACTAAAAACACTGAAAGCACAGTTTTTATGTAGTTCTTAGTTACTGCAGTAAAATAGAATAACATATGTGCAATTAAGCTGCGCTGCCTATGGTATTCCCATTCCGTCTTGCTACGTGCTACGAGCTACGAGAATTTGGGTATTCCTCTTGGGTCTTTATATTTATAGCTAATCTAAGAAGAGTACATGTATATTAGATATGTGCTTCAGATATAAAAGTTCGCTTTGTGCAGTTCTATAGCTTGAACTCGCAAAAAGCCTAACGGCATCCAAAGGATCTCCATGTCCTGGATGCCTAGTCTGGATACGTTGCAGCACCTTAGATAGCTATAATAAGCAACAAAAAAAGCATATGCGCAAATGCACATATGCTTGTTCGAAATACGCTACAGTATCTAAGAAAGCCATAGAAAGTATCAAAAAATAAAAAAATGGTCGGGGTGACAGGACTTGAACCTGCGGCCCCATGGTCCCAAACCACGTACGCTACCATCTGCGCTACACCCCGACGACACTTATAGATTATATACAAAATCTCAGCAGATTGCAAGAGGTATTTTTTACTTTTTGTGATTATCTTATGATTCTCATTTGAAAAAGTAAATTCCACCCCTTAAAATCATAGAGTGGAATTTACTTTTCCAAATGACCATTACCTAATGTTTAAACTATTGAAATATGCTTTCCTCGTTTAATACCAATAAGCCAATTTTAGAAACATATTAATAATTTTAATTTGTTCATTAAATTCTTCTTCTGATAATACTCCATAGTTGTTACCATCGATACCCCTTGATTCCAAGCTCCATAAGAAGGATTTAATATTAGGATATTTATCAATGTTTTGCTTTGCCAAATAAACAAAATGTTCTAATTTCTGGTAGTCTAAGCTATTCTTATTTTTTTCATCTCTGTATAAGGATGTGTCAAAAGCTAACCTGAAAGGCAACATAACCTTATAACGATAACTGTCTTTGCTGTGGAGTAAAAAATCAGTCATATAATTCTTATAACTTTCACATACTATCCTATACATTATATCTCTCCCTAAATATAGGTAATTGTTGTAGAAACTTATCTTTTTTAGATTGATATAGATCATTTCTTTCTAAGACTTCATCAATTATTTTATTTATAAGCTTTTTATCTGCAGTCTTAATCAACGCATCAATGTCCTCTATATCTTTTTGCTCTAACCTGATAATTTTACTTATGATTATATCTTCAACAGATAATACATAAACATTCAAATACTTAAATTGATCCAGCTTTATGGCTCTATCCTTGTATTTTGGTGATATCAATGTGCTTTCATATTCCAGCATATCAAAATCTCTTAACTGAGCAAAAACCTTCCCAAACCTTGATGGATAATTTAAATCAAGAAAATCAAAGTCTCTGGTAGCTCTATCTGTGTAACCCCCTAATATACATGCAGATCCACCTAGTAAATATATATCGAAAGGCTCTATGTCAAACAATTGAGCTACTTTCTCCATATCATAAATATTTTGTTCCATCTGTTTCTTGAGTTCCATAATAATCACCATATATTTATATTTTAATAAAATAATAACACATAAAAAACACATTTGCTAATAGTCTTCAAAAACTGCTCAAAAATATGACCTGGAAAAATCCCTAGCATGATAATATAAAAAGAATTAATTTCGTATGTATAAATCAACCTTCCTGCCTATATACATTTTAATAAGTGCAGCAATGGCAGGAGGGATAGAATGGACAACAACTCAAGAGCCTTTTATTTTCAGAGGGATTCTCATATTATTCTAGCAGATTATTTGAACAGAAACATAAAAGGCAATTGCCTTGTATTTTGTATCGGCACCGACAGATACATAGGTGATTGTTTAGGACCGTTAACTGGCACATTTCTCAGCAAAATGGATCTTAATATTCCCATATTTGGTACTTTAGATAATCCTATCCATGCAATGAATCTCGTCAAACACATATATGAAGTCAAAAAAATATATCCAAAACATAAAATAATCGCTGTAGATGCTTGCCTCGGTAATGATGACAACATCGGCAGCATTCAAATAAAGAAGGGACCTATACATCCGGGAAAAGGAGTTGGAAAACGACTGCCACCTGTAGGAGACATATCTATAGTAGGTATTGTAGATTCTTCTGAAGCAGGTGAATTTCTTCATATGCATAACATAAGATTGAGCTTGGTAATGAAAATGGCAGAAGTAATAACACGAGGGATCTATATTGCATTTAAATAGTGTTTTCAGTGGTTCCAAAAACACAAAAGACCCCACCGTGTTAATCGATGAAGTCTCCCTTAACAACCCGCATTCTGAGCTCTGAGCTCAGAGTTCTAAATAATGGCAAACATAAGCTCACCGGAAACAGCCAGTTGATCACCTACATAAGCCTTTGCGCTGGCTTTACCGATGCCTCTTTTCATAGCAATCATTTCAACTTCCATACGCAAAGTATCACCTGGTACAACCTGTTTTTTGAACCTGACTTTATCTATGCCAGTGAACACAGCCAATTTACCCTTGTACTCTTCCATTGATAGTATGGAAACTGCACCTACCTGGGCCATGGCTTCCACTATCAAAACTCCCGGCATTATAGGATTGCCGGGAAAATGTCCCTGAAAAAATGGCTCATTGGTTGTAACATTTTTTATTCCTACAGCTCGTTTACCCTCTTCTATTTCAATAATTTTATCTACTAGCAAAAAAGGATATCTATGGGGTATTATATTTTGTATTTCCTTTGCATCTAACATTCTGTTATACCTCTTCTTCATTATTCAGATTCTTGACCAACTGCTGATAAAGCATTTCTCCTAAACCTAAACCTTTTCCTTTAGAAGCTTCTTGAGCATATTTCTCATAAAGCATATCCTCATATACATTTGCTGCAAAACTCTCTTCAAAAAGTCCCGATTTTTCTACAGTATTTCTCATGCTCTTAAACATCATATTTAAAAACACTGATTCCAAATCTCTGCAAGCTTCCCTCAGTTTTTCCTTATCTTGTTCCTTTGCCGCCTTCTGCAGCATCTCTTCAAAGGATTCAGCTTCCTGGTCCCTTGCTTTATCTACAGCCGTCTTCACTTGTATATTATGAACAGTATTGATGGGATTTATCAATATTTCCACCCCTTAAACACTATCTTCTTAAATTATTAGCCAGACTCAGCATTTCATCTGCTGTTTGGATAGATTTAGAGTTTATTTCATAAGCCCTTTGGGCTTGTATAAGCTTAACCATTTCCTCTACAATCTGCACATTAGAATATTCTAAGAATCCCTGAAGTACTTTGCCTCCAGAACCGTCATTTGCTGTATCAACAGGTTCACCGCTGGCACCTGTAGCTTTATAGAAGTTACTGCCTACACTTTCTAATCCTGCCGGATTGGCAAAGGTGACAATTGCAAGTCCGCCTATCTCCTCTAAAGTGCCATCTGTTCTCTTAACGGTTATGATTCCTGCTTCATCTATTATAACCTGTTCAATATTTTCTCCTAATTCAATATCTCCCATATCGCCTTGTACAAAATAGCCATCAGAAGTAACAAGTCTGACAGTATCACCATCTACAGATAGTTTAAAGCTTCCGTCTTTTGTATATAATTCTTCTTCATTGGGCCCTAAAACCACGAAAAACCCTTGCCCATCTATAGCTAAATCATAAGGATTGGAAGTCTGCTCCAAATTGCCTGTTGTAAAAAACTTGGTTATTGCAGAAGTCCTCACTCCGTGACCTACTTGTATGCTTACTGGTCTTCCCTCTCCATCTCTAATGGTATCTCTCTCTAAAGTCTCATAAAGTAGATCTTTAAATTCTGCTCTTGTTTTTTTGTAACCTATGGTATTCACATTTGCCAAATTATTGGAAATGTTATCTACGTTAAGCTGCTGAGCAGTCATTCCTGTACTAGCTGTCCATAGTGCCCTCATCATATTCTATACCCCCTATATCCTTCCTACTTCATTTACTGCTTTACCCAACAATTCATCATGGGCTTTTATAAGCCTTTGATTTGCCTCATAAGCCCTCAGCATAGTTATCATATCTGTCATTTCTTTTACAGCATTAACATTAGAACCTTCAATAAAGCCTTGTTTTATACTGCCTTCAAAAGCTTTTTCCTGACCTACCCATTCTTCTGATACAATGGTATATAAATTATTTCCTTCTTTCATCAAAGCACTATAATCCTCAAAATCCACAAGCTTCAATCGGTCAACAAGCTCCCCATCGGAATAAATATATCCTCTTTCATCAATCTTGATATCATTTCCGCTGATTTGTATGTACCCATTCTCACCCATCACTCTATGGCCATCTTTAGTAACCAGATATCTATTAGAATCCAAAGAAAAACTGCCATCCCTTGTGTATCTCTCACCCTGCTCTGTCTCAACTGTCAAAAATCCTCTGCCGCTTATGGCAACATCCAATGGATTTTTTGTGGGATTAAAGCCGCCTTGTGTAAAATCTGTAACTACGACACTGGTATGAATCCCTGCATTCATGGTGCCTATAATATTCAAAGGCGCAGGAAGGTTAACACCGCTAATTTTTGCAGCCTCTCCACCCATCTTCATAGTAAGAATCTCAGGGAAGCTCTGGGTTACATATAAATCCTTTTTAAAGCCTGTTGTATTTGCATTGGCAATATTGTTGCTTATGGTATCTATTCTTTTGCCTTCACAAACTGCACTGGAAGCCGATATGTACAATCCTCTGATCATAAAATCACCATACTTTATACATAGTTTTGAAATATCATATATATTATCGGCATACAATATAAAAAAGTTTATTATTTTTTTATAATTAATAGAAAAGTATAATTCTATCTTAGTTTAAACTTGACTAAATGGATTGCAAAAAAGGCTTCCCTGTTATTAAAATGTTTTCAATGGGAAGCCTTTCTTACTATTTAATAAAACAAATATCTATCAATCTAATAGCTGCTTATCCTGCTTTTATTTTTTACATCAGAAGCTTGCAAAACATCTATGGATTCTAAAGCTTTGCCTGTTCCTAGTGCAACACAGGATATAGGATCCTCTGCTATATAAACCGGTATGCCTGTCCTCTTAGAAATCAGCTTATCTAAACCATATAATAATGAACCTCCACCTGTCATAACAATACCTCTGTCACTGACATCCGCTGCCAGTTCCGGTGGAGTTCTCTCCAATACAGAATGTACTGCATCCGCAATAGCTGCCACAGGTTCACTTAATGCTTCCAGCATCTCTTCAGATGTAACTTCCATAGTCTTGGGAAGACCTGATATAAGATTTCTTCCCCTTACTTCTATCTTAACTTCTTCATCCCTCGGATATGCAGTACCTACCTTTATCTTCAATTCTTCCGCTGTACGCTCTCCAATCATCACATTATGCTTCTTCCTCATATATCTAACGATGGCTTCGTCAAATTTATCTCCTGCAATTTTAGTAGAAGAAGATACAACAATACCACCTAAGGATATTACTGCAACATCCGTTGTACCTCCCCCGATATCAATTATCATATTTCCACTGGCTTTTGAAATATCCAGCCCTGCTCCGATGGCTGCAGCAATAGGTTCCTCTATTAGCTTGGTTGTTTTTGCCCCAGCTTGATTTGCTGCATCGATTACAGCTCTTTTTTCTACTTCCGTCACTCCACTAGGTACACAGATGACCATTCTTGGCTTAAATATCTTCCTTTTGCCTATAGCTTTATTGATAAAATATCTCAACATTCTCTCTGTAACATTATAATCTGATATTACGCCATCCTTTAAAGGTCTGACAGCTACTATATGTCCAGGGGTTCTCCCCAACATAAGCCTTGCTTCTTCTCCTACTGCCAAGATTTTGTTGCTGTTTCTATCAATGGCTACTACTGAGGGCTCATTGAGCACTATTCCCTTCCCTTTTATATAGACCAACACACTAGCCGTGCCTAAATCTATGCCTATATCCAGTACACCTAACATCTATATATTACCTCCATTTACAAGTATAAATTGTGTATAATTCCCTAAAAATACAAAGTTCAGCGTATATATTTCTATATAAAATATAAAAATCCTTTAAATTTTACAAAATTTAAGCTCCGGTACTTTATTATTCCGGAGCTTTTAAGCTATAGTGGGGGTTACATATTTAGCGATTGATATTTCATCTTAGTCGCTTTGCCACCTCTGATATGTCTTTCCGCCTTATTTTTATCCATTATTTCTTTAACCTGAAGAGCTACCACAGGATTTATCTTTGGTAGCCTCTCGGTAACATCCTTATGTACCGTGCTTTTGCTTACTCCAAATATTTTCGCTGCATCTCTGACTGTCGTCTTACTGCTTATTATATACTTGGCTATCTCAAGCGCTCTCTCTTCGATGTAATCCTTCAATTCACATACCCC
>JAAYMO010000065.1 GCA_012521375.1 Clostridiales bacterium | reverse complement strand
ATGTCTGCGGATGAGGGAGTCAAGATATTTGAAGCTGTGATTTCTAAGGAATTAGCTATCTTAGAAGAATTGGCAAGACATGAGAACGTTATATCTATGGATTGGGAGATGCAGCAAGAATATATAAAACCTAATGTGCAGCGACTGGGATACTTGGAAATAGGAGTTGTCACACCAGATGGTATAGCCCATTACATATCAGATAACAGCACAGCAGATCTTGGCGATAGGGATTATATAAAGAAAGCGTTCCAAGGACAGACTAATGTTTCTAATGTGCTGATTAGTAGAGCTACAAATAAACCTGTAGTTATGATTGCAGCACCTATTAAATCAGGCAATGATATTGTAGGTGTTCTAGTTGCAAGAAAAGATGGAGTAGCTTTTAGCGATATAACAGACGAATTAGGTTATGGCGCCAATGGCTATGCTTATCTCTTAGGGCTAGATGGAACCTTTTATGCCCACAATAATAGTGAATATGTGTTAGAACAAAGGAATATTTTCGATGATATAGAAACTGAAGGAATCTTTAAAGATGTGGTGCTAGCTTTTCAAAAGTTGGGAATGGGTAATAAAGGTGTGATCAGATATGATTTTTTAGGCAGCAAAAGATACATGGGTGTTCAACCAATACCAGATACTGATTGGGTATTATGTGTTGGAACTTTTGAAAGCGATGCTTTAGCTGGAGTGAGAAAGCTGCAAAATGCTATATTATATTCTGCTATTGGATTTCTAATATTGGGTATTACAATTGCTTTATTTTTAGGAAAGACGATTTCAAAGCCTATTATAGAGTATTCTAAAATATTAGATAGGATGTCAACCTATGATTTTAGTTATGATGAGAAAAGCAAAGCATTGAAGTATCTAAAGAGAAAAGATGAAATAGGAAAAATTGGAAACTCTATTGCAACAATGCAAAAAAATGTAATAACGTTGGTAAAGCAAATATCTAATATATCACAGCAAGTAGCTTCATCATCTGAAGAATTAACCGCAACAAGCCAACAATCTTCGATGGCTTCAGAAGAAATTGCCAAAGCTATTGCAGATATATCCCAAGGAGCCAGTGACCAAGCAAGCGATACGGAAAAAGGCGCAGTAAGCGCAGAAGAACTTGGTGGCTTAATTGAAAGAAATAAGCAAGCTGTAGAAAAGCTTATTATGACCATTGAAGCTATAAACAAATTAAAGGAAGAAGGTTTACTGGTTGTAGAGGATCTTGTAGAAAAGACAAAATCTTCTGGGGAAGCGGCTGAGGGAATAAGAGATGTTATTATTAACACAAATGAAAGTGCTGAAAGAATTCAAGCTGCCAGTCAAATGATCAAAAGCATAGCAGAGCAAACAAATCTTTTGGCCCTCAACGCTGCTATAGAGGCTGCAAGAGCTGGAGAAGCAGGGAGAGGATTTACAGTGGTAGCTCAAGAAATACGAAAGCTGGCTGAAGAATCCAACAAGTTTACAGAGGAAATTGAAGTAATAATTCAAGAGCTTGCAGAGAAAACTGGTATGGCTGTTGATACAATGGAAGAGACAAGGGATATAATAAGATCTCAAGCAGAAAGTGTTGAAGACACCCATAATAAATATGTGGGTATTGCGGATTCCATTGAGGATATGAAAAAACATATAGAGGCTATAAATGAATCTGAAAAGTTGATGGAACAAAAGAAAAATGATGTTATCAATATAATGCAAAACCTATCTGCCATATCAGAAGAAAATGCGGCAGGAACTGAAGAAGCTTCTGCATCAGTGGAAGAGCAAACAGCCGCAATGGCTGAGATTGCCAGTGCCAGTGAATCTTTAGCAAGGCTTGCTGATGAGATGCAGCAGAGTGTTATTAAATTTAAATTCTAAATTGAATTATTATAAGAAATTCACTATGAAAGCTCAATGCTAAGGTAGATTTATAGTTCACATGCATTACAAAAAATCAGGTTCTAAGGAATCTGATTTTTTGCTTCAATATAAAGGGTTTTTCAAAAATGTATGGAAATAATAAGATTAAACTTGTTTTGGAGGAAGAAGTAAAATGGGAAAAGATAGAATGCTTATAATAGATGGCAATAGTTTGATGCACAGAGCTTTTTATGCATTGCCTTCTTTAACTAACAGAGATGGACTTCATACAAATGTTATCTATGGTTTTGTAAATATGATAAACAAACTAATAGAACAATATGAACCAAAATATATAGCCATTGCTTTTGATAGGAAAGAACCGACTTTCAGGCATAAAGAGTATCCAGAATATAAAGCAAAAAGACTAAAGATGCCAGAGGATATGGCTGAGCAGATACCATATTTAAAAGAAGTTATAGATGCTATGAATATTAAAAGGATTGAAGTAGAGGGTTATGAAGCAGATGATATAATTGGCACCATATCAAAATTATCTGATGCAGAAGGCATTAGCACTTTTATAGTGACAGGGGATAGAGATGCTTTTCAGCTCATAACCGAAAATGTTCATGTGCTTATGACGAAAAAAGGAATAAGCGAGATGGAAGAGTATGATAAGGATAAATTATTGTCCCAATATGAAATAAATCCGGAGCAGGTGATAGATCTTAAAGGCCTTATGGGAGATGCATCAGATAATATACCTGGCGTTCCGGGAGTAGGCGAAAAGACAGCTTTACAACTTTTGAAACAATTTAAAAATATAGAGGAAATATTGGAGAATACAGAAAAAATCAAAAAGAATAAAGTACGACAGAATATTGAAACTAACAGAGATATAGCTTTGCTGTCAAAAAAATTAGCCACTATTGTTACAGATGTGCCATTAGAAATTACTATAGAAGATTTAAAATACAAAGAACCTGATTATGATGCATTAGTAGAGCTATATAGTATGCTGGATTTTAGAAGCCTTATAGATAAGATTAAAAACCTATCCCCTAATTATGAAAAAGAAAGTTCAGACTTCATTGCTGAAGTAAAGAAGCTTGATAACCTTGATGATATCAAAAAGTTAATAGATAACATCATCAAAAATGGTACAATTGTGTTCAAGGTATCACAAGATGTTCATGGTAGACCGGATTTTATATATGTGGGAGTCGAAGGACAACAATTATCAATACCTTTAGATGAGGAATCTAAAAACTTGATAAAGCCAATTATGGAGAATGTTAATATAAGAAAAGTAGGACACGATATAAAAACTGATTTAATATTACTAAAAAAGTTAGGCATTGATGCTCAAGGTGTCGGGTTTGATACCATGATTGGTGCATATCTTTTGAATCCTTCAAAACCTGATTATAGATTATGTAACATATATAAAGAATATTTTGGTGTAGATATAGATGATTATGAAAGCAAAGAAGAGGATAAGGCACAAAACTATGGAAGTACTGTTAAGGCAATAGGTGAACTTATAGATCCTATAAACAGCAAAATAATAGAAATGGGTCTAGAGAAGCTTTTCAATGAAGTTGAGATTCCATTGATTGAGGTATTGGCTGATATGGAATATGAAGGTTTTAAGATAGATAAAGATAGGCTCTTAGAGCTTTCTCATTTGTTTTCTGAAAAGATAGATAGTCTTACAGAGGAAATTTACCAATTGGCAGAAGAAAGCTTCAACATAAATTCAACCAAACAATTAAGCTTTATACTTTTTGAAAAGCTTCAGTTACCCCCCATCAAAAAGACAAAGACAGGTTATTCTACTGATGTAGAAGTGTTGGAAAAACTATCAGATAAGCATCCAATAATAGAAAAGATTCTGGAATATAGACAACTGTTAAAAATTAAATCTACATATATTGATGGTTTAATGAATCTAATAAATGAAGAAACTGGCAGAGTACATTCCAAGTTTAATCAAACAGTAACTGCAACTGGAAGGCTCAGCAGCACTGAGCCAAATTTGCAAAATATACCCGTAAAAACTGAAAAAGGAAGAGAGATAAGAAAGGCTTTTGTATCAAAGAATCAAGACTATGTGCTAGTAGATGCTGATTATTCCCAAATAGAACTTAGAGTTCTGGCTCATATTTCCGGCGATGAAAGCCTGGTGCAATCTTTCAAAAATAACGAAGATATTCACACAAGAACTGCATCGGAAGTATTTGGGGTAAGCAAGGATTTGGTAACTCCTTTGATGAGAAATCGTGCTAAGGCAGTAAATTTTGGTATTATATATGGTATTAGCGATTTTGGCCTTGCAAGAGATTTAAAGATATCGAGAAAAGAGGCAAAATTCTATATTGATAATTATTTTGCCAGATACCCATTGGTAAAAAGATATATGGAAAATATTGTTGCAGAAGGTAAGAAAAAAGGATATGTGACTACAATTTTAAACAGAATAAGATATATTCCTGAACTATCATCTGCCAATGCCATTCAGAGAAATTTTGGAGAAAGAATTGCAATGAATACCCCAATCCAAGGAAGTGCAGCAGATATTATAAAGATTGCAATGGTTAAAGTATATAAAGAATTAAAGAAGAGGGGGATGAAATCAAAACTAATATTACAAGTTCACGATGAACTTATCGTAGAAGCTCATAAAGATGAAGTTGAAGAGGTTATGAGGATAGTTAAAGAGAAAATGGAATCTGCTGTTAAACTTAGAGTACCGCTAGTTGTAGATATAAATTATGGCAGCAGCTGGTATGATACAAAATAATCGGAGGAGAGTTTATGGTTATTGGATTAACAGGAGGCATAGCAAGCGGCAAAAGCACTGTGTCTTCTATACTGAAAAAGCTAGGAGCCTATATCATTGACGTAGACAAAGTTGGAAGGGATGTTGTAGAAAAAGGTGAAAAAGCATATAATGAGATTGTATGTTTTTTTGGTAAGAAAATTTTACAGCATGATGATCAGATTAACAGAAAGGTTCTTGGTAATATAGTATTTTCAGATTCCAAGCAATTACAAAAGTTAAATTCTATAACTCATCCGCATATAATTGAAAGGGTAAAAGAGATTATCAGCAAATGCAAAACTGATGGCAAAAATGTAATTGTAGTAGATGCAGCTATTTTGATTGAAATGGGTCTTCATTCATTATGCGATACAGTATGGTTGATTTCTGTAGATAAAGAGACTCAACTTAAAAGACTGATGGAAAGGGATAATTATACATACGAAGAGGCTATGAATAGAATAATGGCGCAAACTAGTGATAAAAAGAAATCAGTCTACGCAGATGTAGTAATTGATAATACAGGAACTTTGGAAGAATTGGAAAATAAAGTTTTAGAACTGTGGAATAAAATATAATTGGCGGTAGCAAGAGAGGCGAAATAATTGTTCATCAAGGTAAAAAAACGAAAACTTTTTATTGCTGTATTTTTGATTGGGGTTTTGTATTTATTAAGCGTAATAGCTCCTGGTATATTGAAACATATGTATCCCATGAAATATGAAGATATTATTAGCAGATATACTGCAGAATATAAGCTGGATTTATATCTAATTGCTGCTATAATCAAAGTTGAAAGCAACTATAATATCACTGCTAAATCTCATAAAGGAGCCATAGGATTGATGCAGATAAAGCCATCTACTGGACAATGGATTGGAAAACAAATTGGCATAGAAGGTTTTACAGAAGAAATGCTATATGACCCGGAGATAAATATAAAAATGGGGTGCTGGTATATAAATTATCTTTTAAAATATTATAATGGAAATAAACAATTGGTCCTTGCAGCGTACAACGGTGGTTTAGGAAACGTAAATAAATGGTTGAAGGATGAAGCGTGTAGTGATGATGGTATTACATTAAAAAATATCCCTTTTGAAGAAACAAGGCGGTATGTTGAAAAGGTAAACAGAGCCTATAATATATATAAGAAAGTCTACCTATAGAATTATTTTAATAACAAGGTAGCCATTCTTGAAACCCATTACGGAAAGCTTTTATTAAGGTAAATATATGCTTTCCTATGGGTTTTAAAAGAATACATAAGAAAATTAATTAACATATGAAAGGATGAAATTGCTTGGCTGAGATAAAAAGTTTAGCTGATATCGATAGGATTAAGATGAACCCAAATAGGCAGCTATATTCTGCCAGCGAACAGGAAATACTCGACGGATATACTACGGATGTATACTTTGTCAGAACTTTAGATATTTTAGATTCTATGGGTTTGGCTGATAAAGTTGTGACAGCTGAAATATTTGCCAGAAAACCTGGAGTGTTTGCTGGTATTGATGAGGCTTTCAACACACTTAAAGATAAAGACTTGGAGATTTGGGCATTGCCTGAAGGGGAAAGTTTTAATGCAAAAGAAACTATAATGAGGATAATAGGACCTTATAGAGAATTTTGCATATATGAAACAATACTATTAGGTATTTTGGCAAGTTCTTGCGGTTGGGCAACAGCAGCAAGGGAGTGCAGAGAGGCATGTCAGGATAAGCCATTTATAGTATTCGGTTCAAGACATGTTCATCCTTCTGTGGCACCTGTAATGGAAAGAGCTGCTGTAATCGGCGGTGCCAATGGAGCTAGTAATATATTAGCTGCAAAGTTACTAGGCATGGAGGCATCGGGTACTTTACCCCATGCATCGTTTTTGATAGCTGGTGATACTTTGCCTGTTGCATTGGCCTATGATAAAACTATGCCTAAGGAACATAAAAGGATTGTGCTTATAGATACTTTCAAAGATGAAGCAGAAGAAGCTGTTAGGGTTGCAAAGGCATTAGGACGTAATCTTTTTGCTATTAGATTAGATACACCTAGTGAAAGAGGTGGAGTCACACCGGAATTAGTGAGAGAGATACGTGCACGTCTTGATCTTGAAGGATTTGAATATGTGAAGATTTTCGTATCCGGAGGATTATATCCTGAAAAAATTAAATTATTAAGCGAAGCAGGAGCGGATGCATTTGGAATAGGAAGTTATATTTCAGGTGCTTCTGCTATAGATATGACCATGGACATTAAAGAAGTAGAAGGAAAGCCTATTGCAAAGAGAGGGAGAGTTCCGGGAAGGGTTGAAAATCCGAAACTGATAAGGCTTAAATAGCATACTGAGAGGAAGAATTATAAATGAAGTTAAGAATTGTACCATTAATATTAATAATAGCATTATTATTTTCAACATCCTGTTCTCAACCGGAAATACAAATAGGTACAGAGATCACCATTGAGGATGAAAAGCCTACTGAAGGTGGGGTTTTAAATATCGGATGCATAGAACCACAAAGTTTTAATCCACTGTTGGTGAACAGCAAAAGCTATAGAGATATATCAAAACTTATCTTCAATGGCCTTGTAGAGTATGATAGTACATTAAAACCTATTTTAGTGCTTGCGGAAAATATATATAAAATAGAAGGAAAAGATGAATTCCAAGTTAAACTGAAAGAAGATATACTATGGAGTGATGGAGAGCCATTTACTTCTGAAGATGTTATATATACAATTGATACAATAAAGAATTCGGAAGATTCAATTTATAAGTCTAAAGTGGAGCCAATTGTAAGTTGCAAAGCAGAAGATGATCATAATATAAAAATCAAATTTAAGGGTTTTTCTTATAGTATTTTGGATCATCTAAGCTTCCCTATAGTGCCAAAGCATATATTTAATTCTAATCCGAATTCTGTACCTGTTGGCACAGGTCTTTTTAAAGTTACAGCTTACAATAAGCTAAAGCATATGGAATTGGAGCGTAATCAAAATAGTGTACAACAGGTAACGCCCTATATATCAAAAATTAGAATTAATTTTATAAAAGACACGGATTCTTTCGATACTGCTTTTCAGACAGGGCAAATAGATCTTATTAATACAACTTCTTATGACTGGGAAAAATATAAAGAATCAAAAGATGTTAATACCTATAAATATCTTTCAAGAGATTTTGAATTTATATTAATAAATTTTAATAATCCTATGTTATCTGACAAATATGTTAGAAAAGCTTTGATGCATGGTATTAACAGAACAGCTATAATAGAAAAATATTTGCTTGGTAATGCTGCAATAGTAGATACACCTATTAGAAACGATTGTTGGTTATTTGATGGAGATGTAAACAAGTACTCTTATAATAAAGCTGAAGCTCAGTATGCAATAAATAATGCCAGATTTGTTTTTAATGAACGCACTGGAATATTTGAGAGGGAAGCCGATGGAGAGTTGCAACAGTTAAGATTTACATTGGTAACAAACTCTGAAAATGATTATAGAGTTAAAGCTGCTGAAGATATCAAGAATAACCTGGAGGATATTGGATTTGCTATTGATGTAGAAATAATGCCCTTTGAAGAAATGGTTAAAAATATAGAAAAAGGGGAGTATGATTTAGCTCTAGTAGGTGTGAATTTATCACCTGAAGCAGATTTATATGAATTTTTTCATAGTTCTCAAATTTCATCAGGTAAAAATTACGGCGGATATATAAATCCAAAGATGGACTTGCTTTTGGAACAGTCCCTAAACAATTTAAAAGAGGAAGATAAGTTTGTTAATTATTTGGAGCTACAAAGGATGGTGAAGGATGAGCTTCCTATAATAAGCCTTTTCTATAAACAATATGCCTTAGTAATGAGGAATAGAGTTAAAGGGGATATTCAGGTTGATAGTGAAAATCTTTTTAGGACAATAGATAGTTGGTATTTGTCAGAATAGCTGCATTTCCCATTCAATAAAATGTTATTGACATAAAGTTGTTGAAGCTATATAATAACCATGTAGTTATCGATGAGAACATTGCGAGAGTGGCGGAACAGGCAGACGCGCACGTTTGAGGGGCGTGTGGGCAACCGTACGGGTTCAAGTCCCGTCTCTCGCACCAATTAAGCAGGTACAATCTGAGATATTCGCCAAACTTCTATTTTGAACCTACAGCATAAAAACGGGAGTTTAATAAACTGTGTGGATATGTACTTTATCGTGAGACCTATAGATGGCATTTAAGGCGATAGAAACACAGTTGCGAACACCCACCTATCGGAGAGATAGGTGTCAAAATTGAAGTAGCGGTATTTTGGATTTAATGAAATAAAAGAAGCACAATGAACTGACTCATGTTAAGCAGGTAGATAATTTAATTAAAATGCTACGCACAATTGGATGCTTGATTTCCATGCTAAATGGGATTTAAGCATCCTAGTTTTTTGCTCTTTCAGTTGTTTTTCCAGTTCTAGACATACTTTGAGATGCTCAAGTCTTTTCAATCTTGCTCTAAAATATACTAAAATCCTCTATTACTGTGAAGTTAAGCCCTTTATTCAAGCATATCTTATAAATGCATAGCCGATTGACTATTTATCAACTGAATCTTTGGAAATGAATTGCAAAGCATAGAGGATTTAGAAAAAATTTATAGAATATTTCGAATAGTAATAAAAATAATTTATAAATTGTCAAGATAACGAGGATTAATATTATGATCTAAAGGTATGTAAGTATTTTATTTAGCTGAGGTATAATCATGTTTAAAAAAAGATTAGGTTTTATGTTATTTACTATGTTTCTATGTTTATTTATATTTTCATACTTAAAATTGAATGTGCATGCTGAAGGAGAGATCCTACGAGTTGCTTTCAATTCAAACGCAATTCTCTATCATTACATAGATGAAGATGGGGAATATAGAGGTATGCATATAGATATGATGAATTGGATTGCCAAAGCAAAAAAAATGCAGATTGTCTATATTCCATTTGAGACCAATCAAGAATGCATAAATGCGTTAAATAGCCGTGATGTTGATGTTATTCTTGGCCATAGGACAAATGACAGAGCAGCAGCAGGACTTCAATACACCAATGAGTTATCATCTTCTTCATTATGCTTGGTTGTTCCAAATGAACTTGCTTGGACTATAGAGAACTCAGAGGGGCGTCAAGTATACAGTGCTGTGATGGAATATGGCACTGCTCCAAATTACTATATGACACAAATAGGAATTCAGCGGTATTTGTCTAAGGGTAATCAGGTGTCAGTATTCGAAGCGTTGATTGAAGGAGAAGCTGATATGGCAATTGCTGTATATGATTGCTTCATATTTTTACTTAACAAAGCGGGACTCAAGGATAAATACACCATATTACGCAGATATATTGCTCCCGTAAGCTATGCTATGTTGGTGCGAAAGAATGATTTGACAACATTTAATATACTGGAATCCGGCCTGACAGAACTGAGAGCTAGTGGTAGTTATGAAAGCATATATAAGAAGTGGCAACCGGAGGATGAAAAAGTTGCACTTTTGAAGTTAATACGAAGGATGACTATCATTGTAGTTGTGCTAGGTTGTATAGTATTGGCAATAATCCTATTTAATATAATGATCAATAGAATGTTAAAAAGAAAAGTAGCTGAGAAAACTAAGGAACTGTATGAGGCCAATTTAGAATTGGATAGACGTATGATGCAGATTCAAAGTGAAAGTCGTATTCGCTATGGTATGATTGAGTTTTCTCCAAGCGGGATGGTAGCCTTTGATAAAAACTATCGTATTACTTTGATAAACCACGCAGCACGGCGTATTAGTGGTGCAAGTGATGATTGTGTAGGAAGCGATGTACGCAATCTAAGTGTTTTTGGTGAAATATTAAAAAAAATAGAATATGATATTTTTTCTCTCATGAGATATGGCGGAAAAGTTAGTCATCCTGTTACTACAGAGTTAGAGAATGGAGAGAATAAGAGAAGCTATCGTTATAATCTATATAGCTTTTGTGACGAAAGTGATATTAACAACATATTATTAGATGTTGAGGATGTAACTATTGAAGAGCGTAAGAAGCAAGAGTTGTTTGAGCAGGAGAAAAATCGTTCTCTTAACCGTCTCATAGCCGGTATAGCCCATGAGATAAAAAACCCACTGATGGCTATTCGTACAGCTTCTTCTTTGCTTAAAACCCAGGGAAATGATCCTGAAGTGCAAGATGCTTTTACCAGATTAGTACCCAAGGAGGTGGATCGAATCAATCAGTTGGTAGAAGGTCTAATAAATTATGCACGACCTATTAAAGGTAAGAGAGAGATGACTAATCTTGCAGCTGTCGTAAGGGAGTGCTTATATTTGACTAAATTCGCAATAAAAAACAGAAACATATGCTATAAAGTTGATATGGATGATTCTGTTTTCGTTTATGTCAATAGAGACAAAATTAAACAATCCTTAATCAATATTATTATGAATAGCATTGAATCGATGGAACGAAAACTTTTGAATGAACCAGAGAAGCAATTATTATTGGATATTAGTGTGAGTAAGGATCAAAGCTTCGCCTTGGTACGTATTCGTGATGAAGGTGTCGGCATGAGTGAAGTTGAAATAAAAAGATGCAGGGAACCTTTCTATACTACAAAACTTGTTGGTACAGGTCTTGGACTTTCATTGGTGCAGCAATTTATGGAGGAAAATGATGGGGTATTAGACATAAGAAGTGAATTAGCATGCTATACTGAGGTATTGCTCAAATTCAGGAGGTACGATGAAGATGAAAAGCAGGATACTGATAATTGATGATGAGCTGAGTACATGTACTTTTCTCTTTTTGTCATTGAGAGAAAATTACTATGTAAAATATGCTACAACATCTGCGGAAGGCCTTATTATGCTTGAACAAGAGAATTTTGATTTGATACTTCTCGATCTAATCATTGGAAATGAGAATGGCATAGAGGTTCTAAAGCAAATAAAGAACTATGATGAAAGCATAGAAGTTATTGTTATGACTGCTTTTGGCACTATCAAAAGTTCAGTCGATGCTATGAAAAAAGGAGCTTTTACATATCTGACTAAACCGTTGGATGTAGAAGAGCTAATTGTTCACATTGAACAGGCGTTAGCTGTACGACGTCTGAATGATGATGTAGGATACCTTTCCGCTGAACTTAAGCAGCGCTACCAATATCAGGAAATGATAGGAAAAAGCCAGCCTATGCAGAAGGTATATAACCTCATAGAAAAGCTTAAAAACGTAGACTGTAATGTCATTATTACTGGAGAGAGCGGTACAGGGAAAGAGTTAGTAGCCCGAGCCATACACTATTCTGGAAAACGTAGTAAAGAGAGATTTGTGGTTATCAATTGTGCAGCTATACCTGAGAATCTTTTGGAAGCGGAGCTCTTTGGGTATAAGCGTGGTACTTTTACAGGCGCCATACAAGACAAAAAAGGAAAATTTGAAATTGCAGACCGTGGCACCGTATTCCTTGATGAGATAGGGGATATGGCCCTTGGATTACAAAGCAAATTGCTTCGCGTGATACAAGAGAAGGAGTTTACTGCCTTGGGTAGCTCGGCTGTTAAGAAGATAGATGTACGTATAATTGCAGCTACTAATAGAAATCTCGTAGATATGATGAAAGAAGGAAAATTTAGAGAAGATTTATATTATCGATTGAATGTCATGAACATACATATGCCGGCGCTACGTGAGCGAAAAGAGGATATACCAGTGCTTTGCAGTTATTTTATAAAGCAGTTTAACCACGAACAGAATAAGAATGTAAAACGAATTACTCCTGAAGCAGAGAAATTATTGCTTGCATATGACTATCCAGGCAACGTTCGACAGCTTGCCAACATAATTGAACATGCAATGATCTTGTGTAATGCAGAGGAGATAGATACGTGTCATCTACCTTTGGAGGTCCTGAGCAGATCTCACAATAAATCTACACAAAATAAAGAGGATAGTTTGAAGGATATGCTGGCAGGGATGAATATGAAGCAAATAGAGCGCATTGCAATACAAGCAACATTGGAAAAAAACGAAGGAAGACGCGATAATACAGCTAAAGATTTAGGTATAAGCGTAAGAAGCTTACAAAATAAAATAAAAGAATATAAGCTATGAAGGTTCTTATAGGCATTTGGAATAAACGGTAAAATTTGCACATCATGTGCAAATTTTACCGTTTATTCCATTTCAAATCTACTTTACAATCGCAATAAACGGCATAAATCAATAGAAAATAAAATTGGCACAAGTATTGCTCTAATAAATAATGCAAACTTTTATGTTATATAAAATTTTACGGGAGGTATAAGAATGAATAACAAAAAAGCATTAGCACTAATTCTGTGTATTTGCTTGACTTTTGTATTCTTGGCCGGTTGTTCCGGATCCCAAAGTACTGGCGCAGGATCAACGTCTACGGGTAGTGACACAAACAATCTAGAAACATCTTCAGAAAAGCCTGTTACTGAAATAAAGAAAGGTGTCATTGTAACAGGTAAAGCGGTAGATGTCAAAGAGGACGAAAACACTGTTTATCAAAAGAGAATTACTATAGCACCAGCACTTGATTTTACAAGCATGGATGTGCAGAATGAAGCCGGTGGTACAGCAAAGTCCGTATTTTTCCTAGTATTTAATAATCTAGTAGAGTATGATACTATGAACTCCAAAATTGTTTCAGGGCTTGCGGAATCATGGGAACAAATATCCGATACTCTCTGGGAGTTTAAGCTTCGCCAAGGTGTTAAGTTTCATGATGGAAGCGATTTTACAGCTAAAGACGTAAAGTTTACTATTGAACGAGGGAAAAACCAGAGTGCTGCAAAATCCAAGTTCAACACTATAGAAGAGGTAATTATTGTTGATGATTACACTGTTCAGTTAAAACTCACTGCTCCAGATAACGACATAATATATAAACTCTGTGAGGCCAATACAGTTATGCTTAGCTCAAATGCATTTGCAACTTTACCTGAAGAGGAAGCAAACAAGATTGGTACTGGTCCATACAAGTATAACGAGTGGGTACAGGGAGACTATCTATCTCTGATTAGATTTGATGATTATTGGGAAGGCGCTAAAAAGACCGAAGAGATCGTCATAAGACATATTCCAGAAGCATCATCGAGACTTATTGCATTACAAACTGGAGAAATTGAAATATGCATTGATCCACCTGCAGTTGACCTTCACTATGTTGCAGAAGATAAGAATCTTGTTTTATGGCAGATTCCGAGTACTAATATACGCCATATCATTTTAAATCTAAATGTGGAACCGTTTAACAATAAATTGGTTCGTCAGGCAGTTGCACATGCAATCAACAGGGAAGATTTAATTGCAATAGTTTATGAAGGTAATGCAACCCCTCATTATAATGTTATGCATACAATAAGTGAATTCTATGTAGATGTGGATTGCCCTGAGTTTAATCCTGAAAAAGCCAAAGCTTTATTGGCTGAAGCCGGTTATCCAAATGGATTTAAAACAACTATTTATTCCTCCTCAGGTACAGTTCAAAAGGCTGTTGCTAGTGTTATTCAGGCACAATTGAAAGAGATTGGTATTGATGTTGAAATTCAATCACTTGAAACTGCCACATTTAATGCGGGTGTAGCGCCTGGTGGTACATATCCTATTGCAGTTGACGGTTGGGGAGGCCATACCATTGGTCCGGATAATGCATTAAGAAGTCCTTTCCATTCAGATGGTAATATCAATAGGAGTAATATTAAAGATAAAAAGGTTGATGAGATGATAGATGCTGCTCTTTCCACCAGCAATTATGAAGAACGAGCTAAAATATATGCAGAATTGCAGCAATATCTTATTAATAATTGCAACTGGATACCACTGGCAATAGAGCAGATTAATGTTGGGATGAAGGCTGAACTACAGGGTTTTGAGCTTCCTTTGGGTCTACACCATCATTTGCGAAATATTTATATTGTGGAGAAATAAATGTAAGAATAAAGCGAAAGCAAGGAGGTCTAAATGTATAAATATATTATAAAGCGATTGCTGTTATTGATTCCAATCATGCTAGCAGTATCATTTATTGTGTTTTTTATCACTGACCTAGCTCCTGGAGATGTTGTAGATATTATATCAGGCACAGAGATGTCTGTTGAAGATAAGGAAAAGCTACGCGAGGAAATGGGACTTAACGACCCATTTGTTATTAGATATTTCAGATACATGAGTGGGCTAGTCAGAGGAGATTTAGGTATATCTCTTGTTACTAAAAAGGATGTTTTCCAAGTGTATATATCCCGTTTACCTGCTACGTTGAAATTGGCTACTGCAGGTACGGTAGTTGCATTATCTATAGCTATTCCACTGGGAATAACAGCTGCAGTTCATCAGAATTCGTGGCGTGACAGTGGTAGCATGGTTCTCGGTCTTTTGGGCTTATCAATACCTACATTCTGGCTTGGCTTATTGATGATTATAATATTCTCACTTAAATTAGGATGGTTCCCATCAATAGGAAATGAAGGGCTGATTAGTGTTGTACTACCAGCAATAACAGTTGGTTCAGGTCAAGCTGCATTAACCATGCGTACTACACGTTCATCTATGTTGGAGGTAATCCGTCAGGATTATCTCCGTACAGCTAGAGCAAAAGGGGTGAGCGAAAAAGTGGTAATTCGAAAGCATGCTTTAAAAAATGCCCTTATACCGATATTGACTGTAGCAGGTAATCAATTTGGTATTGCAATGGGTGGTGCTGTCATGACAGAAACTGTCTTTGCATGGCCAGGTATAGGGCGATTAATTATAGATTCTATAAACAATCGCGACACCCAAATGGTTACAGGTGCAATAATTTTGACTACAATGCTCTCTAGCGTTGTAATATTATTGATTGACATCGCCTATGCATTCGTAGATCCTCGTATCAAAGCAAGATATACGAAATGAGGTATGAGTTATGGATAAGACTAATGTTGTGACCAAATCTTCTGTTGCAGCATCAAGAAAATATAAAAAGAATAGTCAGTTATACGAAATATGGCGTAATTTTAGAAAGAATAAAGGTGCTGTACTAGGACTGACTGTGCTTTCCATTATTATAATTACATCAATAATAGCGAATTTTGTAATTGATTATGAAACACAGATTATTCGGCAAGTTGTACCTGAACGTTTGCAGAGACCGTCTTGGAAGCATCCTTTTGGAACAGACCAGTATGGCCGTGATATTTTATTACGAATTCTTTATGGTTCAAGATATTCATTATCTGTTGGTATTGTGGCTGTAATGGTATCATTAGCGATTGGTGGTGTAATGGGTGTAATTGCAGGTTATATGGGAGGTATTATTGAGAATATAATAATGCGATCATGTGACGTATTTGCTTCAATTCCTGCATTGCTACTTGCTATTTGTATTACAACGGCTTTTGGTGCCAATACATTAATATTGATGATTTCAGTAGGAGTTGCAAGTGTTCCTGCATTTGCACGTGTTGCACGAGCTGCAGTTATGACCGTTCGTGATAATGAGTATATCGAAGCTGCTCGTGCAGCAGGTGCAACTAGAATGCGTATTATGTTTACTCATATCTTACCTAACTGTATGGCACCTATAATGGTACAGACCACAATGCGTGTAGGCTCTGCTATTATTACTGCTTCTTCCCTTAGTTTTCTTGGTCTGGGAGTTCCTCCACCGGCACCTGAATGGGGTAGCATGTTGTCAGAAGGAAGATCTTTCATACGTGATTATAGCTATATGACAATGTTTCCTGGTCTTGCAATTGTGATAACAGTATTAGCAATTAATCTGATAGGCGATGGCCTGCGTGATGCTATGGATCCAAAACTTAAGAGATAGGAATGATTTGATATGAAAGATAATGATTTGATCATAAATATTGAAAATCTTATTGTTCATTATGAAACAGAGGAAGGTACGGTAAGAGCTGTAAATGGCATTGATTTAAAAATGAAAAAGAAGAGATCTATCGGTTTGGTTGGAGAAACTGGTGCTGGAAAAACAACTACTGCTCTAGCAATGCTTCGCCTCATCCCTGATCCTCCGGGGGTTATAAAAAATGGTGTAATTGTGCTTAATGGTGAAAATATACTTGATAAAAGTGTTAAGGAAATGGAAAATATACGAGGCAAAGATATATCCATGATATTTCAAGATCCTATGACAGCACTGAATCCAGTTTTTACAGTAGGTGAGCAAATTGCAGAGAGTATTATGCTACATGAAGATGTATCAAAGAAGGAAGCATATGAGAGAGCAAAGGAATTGTTGGAGATGGTTGGTATTTCAGGTAATAGGGCTAACGAATATCCGCATCAGTTTTCAGGAGGAATGAGGCAACGTGCTATCATTGCCATAGCTCTTGCGTGCCAACCAAAGGTATTGATTGCAGACGAGCCTACTACAGCCCTGGATGTAACGATACAAGCTCAAGTATTGGAACTAATAAATGATCTGATGGAAAAGCATGAGACAGCTTTATTGATGATTACACATGATTTAGGTGTTGTAGCTGAAGTTTGTGATGAAGTAGCAGTTATGTATGCAGGTAGAATCGTTGAAAAAGGTAGCCTTGAAGATGTTTTCAACAGGACAAAACATCCTTACACAGAAGGTTTATTTAATTCATTGCCAAATATAAAAGATCGAAAAGCTAAATTAAAGCCTATACCAGGACTAATGCCGGATCCAACAAATTTACCTATTGGATGTGCATTCTCTCCTAGATGTCCATATGCAAATGATATATGCCGCGAGCAAAAGCCTGTTCCAAGATGGATTAGTTCTACACATATGGTGGAATGCTCTGCTTATGATGACCCTTCATTCCACATCGCAAGGAGGGAAAAATAGTGGCAAAGAATCTAATTGAGGTAAAAGATTTAAAAAAATATTTTAAAACATCTCATGGCATGCTACAGGCTGTGGATGGAGTGAATTTTACTATTGAAGAAGGCAAAACCCTTGGTGTAGTCGGTGAATCTGGATGCGGAAAATCTACTACTGGCAGGGCTATACTACGTCTTATTGAGCCTACCTCTGGTGAAGTTTATTTCGATGGTCATGATGTGTTGAAATTTAGTGAATCTGAACTGAGGAAAGCAAGAAAAGAAATGCAGATAATTTTTCAAGATCCTTATTCTTCTCTTGACCCTAGAAAGACAGTAATGCAAATTATCAGTGAGCCGATAAAAATTCATCGGCTTATTAAAAATAAAATTGATTTAGAAAATAGGGTTCTTGAATTGATGGAGACTGTTGGTCTGGCAGAGAGGCTCATAAACACATACCCACATGAATTGGATGGTGGTAGAAGGCAGCGTATAGGTGTAGCACGCGCTCTGGCAGTTAATCCTAAATTTATTGTCTGCGACGAGCCGGTTTCTGCATTGGATGTTTCTATACAAGCTCAGATACTAAATTTGCTTAAAGAACTTCAGGGGAAGTTTAACTTAACATATATGTTTATAACACATGATCTTTCAGTGGTTCATCATTTTTCTGATTACATTGCTGTTATGTATTTAGGTAAAATTGTAGAGAAAGCAAGTGCAGAAGAGTTATTTAAACGCCCTCTTCATCCATATACGCAAGCGTTGTTATCTGCTGTGCCTATACCGGACTTAAGTGAAAGAAAGGAACGAATAATTTTAAAGGGAGAAGTGGTATCACCAATCAATATGCCAGATGAATGCAGATTTGCGAAACGCTGCTCATATGCTCGGGATGAATGCAGAAGCCACACTCCAGAGTTGCGAGAGGTGTATCCGGGTCATTTTGTAGCTTGTGATTTTCCTTTGAAAGGATGAAAGGTGAAGCTATGCTTATATTAAAAAATGGTACACTTATGACTATGTGCGATAAACCATTTAAAGGAGATATCGCCATACAAGACGGTAAGATTGTTGCTATTGCTAAAGAACTTAATAATGAAAATGTGCAGATCCGTGATGTGACTGGATGCTATATAATGCCTGGTATAATTGATGCGCACAGCCATCTAGGCCTGCATGAAAGTGGAACACGTGAGACGGATCATAATGAAAAGACGAATCCAATTGCACCTCAACTACGGGCTATAGACGCTATTAACCCTCAAGATGTTGCTTTTGCCGAATCCCGCGAGGTTGGGATAACCAGCTGTGCTACAGGACCAGGCAGTATAAATATTATTGGCGGGACTTTTGCTGTTATAAAAACATATGGAAATACAGTTGAGGATATGATTCTAAAGTATCCAGTGGCTATGAAAGCAGCATTAGGTGAAAACCCCAAATTTCGATATACTGAGATGAACAGCACTCCAAAATCACGTCTTGCTACTGCTGCAATTCTCCGGGAAGCCTTAGCTGCGGCTGTAGATTATGATAGAAAGATTAAAGCAAATGGCGGAGATCCTTTATCTATACCGGATCGAAATCTTAAGCTAGAAGCACTTTTGCCTGTTATACGAGGTGAAATACCTTTAAAGATACATATTCACCGTGCTGATGATATAGCTACAGCTATACGAATTGCAGAGGAGTTTGATATACGATATACCTTAGATCATTGTTCAGAAGGTTATATAATAATAGATCGATTATATAGTGCATTATCCAAGGGGTGTGAAGGCATTATAATAGGTCCTTTGATGATATATAAACGAAAGTTGGAGTCTAGAAATAAGTTGGGTGTAAAGCTTCCTAAGGTTCTATATGATGCTGGTATAGAATTTGCTATTTGTACCGATTTTCCTGAGATGATACCTAGTAGTATGATGCCACAAGTAGCATTATCTGTAGCAGAAGGTTTACCTGAAGAAATAGCATTGAAATCGATAACTATAACTGCGGCACGTATCCTTGGTATAGATAATAGAGTAGGGAGCCTTGAGGTTGGAAAAGATGCTGATATTGCGGTCTTTTCTTGTCATCCTCTGGACTATCGTTCTTTATGCCTAATGACATTAATAGATGGGAAAATAGTATATGAAAGGAAATGAGCTGGATGAGCAATAAAGCCATTAAATTTGCTTATTTATCACAGGAAGAATTAATAGAAGCGGGAACCTTTAATTTAAAAATGGCAATTGAAGCAGTAAAAACAGGGTTATTAAAATTCAAAGATAATAGGATACTTTTCCCTGATAAGATTGTTCAGATATTCAACGAAGAAACTCAGGAAAGAATAAACTGTTTGCCTGCTACGTTATTGGATGAGCGTATTTGTGGTGTAAAATGGGTTTCCTGCTTCCCTCCTAATCCAATAAGGTTTGGCACGCAAAATCTATGCGCTGTAATAGTACTTTCAAGCATAGTCAACGGCTATCCTGTATGTGTGATGGATGGTACGTTGTGTTCCAATATGCGTGTAGCATCTATGGGAGCAATAGCAGCAGATAAATTGGCGAAGAAAGATTCAGCAAGCATAGGATTTATTGGCGCTGGTGAGCAAGCCAAGATGCATCTTCTTGGAATGAAGTCTGTACGTCCAAATCTAAAGATATGTCGTGTTGCAGCTAAATATGCAGATGAAGAAAAAAGCTTTATAGAAACTATGGAAAAAATTATCCCTGACATGGATTTTGTAGCCTGTAATACGATATTGGAAGATGCTATTCGTGATTCAGACATTATAGTTACGGCAACTAGCACACAAGCACCGTTGCTTAAAGCAGAATGGATTAAAAAAGGTGCATTTTACAGCCATATAGGAGGCTGGGAAGATGAGTATAAAGTAGTACAATTAGCAGATAAAATAGTATGTGACGATTGGGAAACTGTGAAACATCGTACCCAGACCTTAAGCCGCTGTTATAAAGAGGGTATTATAAAAGATGAAGATATATATGGAAACATTGTTGATATTTTAGATGGGACAATACCTGGAAGAGAGAATGATGATGAGTTCATATATTTCAACGCTGTAGGTTTGGCTTATGCGGACATCTCTATTGCATATGCTATGTATAAACATGCTATTGAGCAAGGCTTCGGGAGAGAGTTAGCTCTTCAGGAAACAATGATTTTTGATAAAGATCTGACAGGTAAGGTAGTGCTATGATTTATTTATATATATAATAAAGCTCTGTGTCAAATGTTGTTCTACCATCATATTTTTATGATGGTAGTTTCTTTTACGTAGTGGAATTCAAATATTATTTTCAAATTAATTATTAAAGGATTTTCATTCCAAGTGTAGAATATAAATAATGAAAAATATTAGATATTTAAAGTACTTGATGGAGCTTTTGCTTTAAATCGTATAAAGTAAGCATTATGAATTATTTAGGTGATGCTATGTTAGGAATGAATATGGAAATTGAAGGTTTTACCTTTAGAGATATCAAAAAAAATGAATTAGATAAGGTTTTACAAATATATAATAATGATTCAGCTGAAACACAATTTGCAATTGGTTCAAGTAGGAATATGTCTATAAAAGAATTGGAGGAAAAATATTTAGAAGTATTGATCAGCAGTCACGAATTTTTTGTAGGTATATTTTCTAAAACCAGTAATGAGTTAATAGGGGTTATAAAAGGAAGAATTGATTATGACAAAAATGATGAAGTTTGGATTACTTCCTTTATAATAAAAGAAGAATATAGGAATAAAGGAATAGGAAATAAAACTATAAATGCTTTTATATCATATATGCATAAAACTTATGATGTCAAAAGTTTTTCAGCAGGTGTTATATCAAAGAATATTAAAGGTATAAACTTCTGGTCTAAAGCAGGATTTAAACACATAAGAACTATTGAAAGATATATTGATATTAATAATAATTTCGAAGATTTCATTATATTAAAAAAAGAGATTAAACGTAGTAAATAATGGCTCCCCTGGTAAAATGGAGGAGTTATTATTTGGAGATAATTGTTACAATTTTAACATTATAAAAGTAAATCTTCATATTTATTAATGATAGCGATTATTAAGAAAGGGGGAGAAAGCTTTTGAAGATCAGGGAAATTAGAGATGTTTTAAATGCAGATGTCCTCTGGGGAGAAGATTTGTTGGATAGAGAAGTTTCCTATGCATTTGGATCCGACCTTATGAGTGATGTCTTAGCATTTGTTAAAACAGGAACAATTCTTCTAACAGGATTAGTTAATTCTCAGGTAGTGCGAACAGCTGAAATGGCAGACGTAACGGCTATACTTTTTGTCAGAGGAAAAGTTCCTGATGAAGAAGTGATACAATTAGCTAAAGAGAATTCTATTGCTATTCTTACAACAAAGTATACTCTTTTTACAACTTCAGGTATATTATATAATTATGGGTTAAGAGGTATTGAAGCAGATAATATTTAGGAGAGATACTTATGGGAAACATATCATATGAATTTCCAGTGGAAAAAGATGATTTTGAAAGAGCGGGAGAAGCATCCAGTAAAATTAAAAAAATTTTAAGACAGTTGGGCATGGATTCAGGTATAATAAGAAGAGTGGCAATAGGAGCTTATGAAGCAGAAATGAATCTGGTTATACATTCTCTAGGAGGAACTATCAGAATAGATATCGATCCTAAATCGATAATTATTACTGCTGAAGATAAAGGCCCCGGTATACATGATATCAATCTTGCTATGAAAGAAGGTTACTCCACTGCTACAGAGAAGATTAGGGAAATGGGGTTTGGGGCAGGAATGGGTCTGCCTAATATGAAAAGATGTTCTGATATTTTTGAAATTCAAAGTATCGTTGGAAAAGGTACAAAAATTGTAATGAAAATGAACCTGAAAGATGGTGATTAAATGAGCAATGAGCTTAACCATTCGGTAATATTGAGAGAAGACAAATGCATTGGATGTACCAGTTGTCTTAAAGTTTGTCCTACTGAAGCTATTAGAGTTAGGGATGGCAAAGCAAAGATAATATCTGAAAGGTGTATTGACTGTGGTGAGTGTATCAGTATATGCCCTAATCATGCCAAGAGTGCCATAACAGATGATTTGAGCTTATTAAAAAAGTTCAAGTATAAAATTGCAATACCTTCTTTGACCATATACGGACAATTTCCTTCTAATATAGGCATTAATCAAATATTGGCTTCAATTAAAAGAATAGGTTTTGATGAAGTTGTAGAAGGTAGACTTGGAGCTGACATATCTATTTGTTTGATTAGAGATTATCTGTTTAAAAATACAAGCGCAAAACTTCCTATGATAAATTCAAATTGTCCAGCTATTATTAGACTCATACAGATAAGATTTCCTGATCTCATACCTAATATTATTGACATAGAAACACCTATAGAGATTACCGCTAGAATTACCAAAACAAATGTATCTAAAAAAACCGGTTTAGACATCAAAGATATTGGAGTTTTTTTTATTACTCCATGTACTGCCAGAGTCACAAGCATTAGGCATCCTATAGGAATTGCAGAGTCCTATGTAGATGGAGCTATTTCAATGAGGGATGTATATGGTGATATTGTAAGAAATCTTGGAGACAATAACACATCAGATTTAGGTGAACGGAGCAAAGAATCTTTACTTTGGCCTATTGCAGGAGGTCAAGCTGCTGCTTTAGGAATTGAGAATTACCTTGAGGTAGATGGCATTCATCACGTGATAAAAGTATTGGAAGAATTAGAATTAGGAAAGCTTAAAGATGTTGATTTTATTGAATGTTCAGCATGTACAGGGGGTTGTATAGGAGGACCTTTAGTCATCCAAAACCCATTTATTGCCAAGAATAGAATTATGAAATATGTAAGAAGAACTGACGAATTACAATGCACAAAAGAAAAACTGAATGATTATATAGAAATGTATAAAAATGGATTCATAAGATTGACTGAAGAAATATTACCTAAGCCTGTTATGATGCTTGATAAAGACATAAGCAAGTCAATTCAAAAATTAGAACTTGTGACGGAAATACTAAAAAATCTTCCTGGTTTAGACTGCGGTATATGTGGTTCACCAACTTGTAGGGCTTTTGCCGAAGATATAGTTAATGGTGAAAATAAAAAAGCAATTTGCATGATTAAAACAATGAATGGATTTAAGACTAAAAAAATATAGGGGAGTGAGTGCTTTATATGACTGTAGGACAAATATGTGAAAAACTTAGGTTAAAATCACTGACTGGCGATGTTGGTATGGATCGCGAAGTAAAGGGTGCATATGTTTGTGATTTGCTTAGCTGGGTCATGGCTCATGCTCATGAGGGGGATGCATGGATAACCATCCAAACCCATACTAATATTGTAGCAGTAGCAACTCTTATTGAGCTTTCCTGTATTATAATACCTGAAAATGCAGAAATAGAGGATGATACTATTAAGAAAGCTATAGAGGAAGGTATACCTATCCTAACGTCTGAACAAAATGCTTTTATGATTTGCAAGAATTTGATTAGTATAGGTTTGGGAAGTTGATATGAAGTTTGCATATGATTTGCATATCCATTCTGCTTTATCACCTTGTGGAGATGACGATATGACTCCCAATAACATAGTAAATATGGCATTGATAAAAGGCTTAGATTTAATAGCCGTTACAGATCATAACAGCGGAAGAAATCTGCCTGCTGTTATGGAAGTTGCAAAAAGACAGGGATTAATGGTAGTGCCTGGTATTGAAGTTCAAACCAAAGAAGAAGTCCATATACTATGTTATTTCAAGAATCTTCAAAGCGCTCTAAAACTTGATGAGATTATATATAACTGTTTGCCAAATATAGATAACAATGAAGATATATTTGGAAAACAGTTGATATTTAATTCTCAAGATCAAATAATTGGTAAAATAGATAAATTGCTTTTATCTTCAACTGCTTTATCTGTAAATGATGTTTTCGTCCTGACAAAGGGTTTGGGAGGAGTATGTATTCCGGCTCATGTGGACAGGCCTGCTTATAGTATAATCTTTAATTTAGGATTCATACCACCTTCATTAAATGTAAAAACAGTAGAATTTTCTAAAAAGGACAAACCAGAAACTATTATTAAAAGACATCCTATTCTAAAAAAATACAATTATATAATATCTTCAGATGCACATTTTTTGTGGGATATAAGTGAAAGAGAACATTTTATTGAGATGGAGTACTTAAGTTTTACAAATCTAACCTATATATTATGCCCAAATAAAGAAAAATAAATAAAAAAAATATAATAAATTCAAAAATTAGTTAAAAAATTCTTTAAGTTATGATACAATAACAAATAGAATTATAAATTGACATATTTTTGTCAATACACATAATGTATTTTAGGGAGGGGACTCTTTAATGAACGAGCTTGATATGAAAGAAAAAATGAAAAAGCTGGATCAAGTAATTGAAACTCACAAAGACCAGCCGGGGAGCTTGATGCCTGTTCTTCATGAGACTCAAGAGATATTTGGCTATCTTCCTGAAGAGGCACAAAAAAAGATATCTAAAGAGCTAAATATTCCTATGGCAGAAATCTATGGCGTGGCTACGTTTTATTCGAGATTTACTCTTAAACCAAGAGGAGAACATACTATTGGAGTTTGTTTAGGTACAGCTTGCTATGTTAAAAATGCCCAGCAAGTGTTTGAACGTCTACAAAAAGAATTAAATGTTAAGCCCGGAGATACAACAGAAGATGGAAAGTTTACCTTAGAAGCCACAAGATGTTTAGGTTGTTGCGGCCTTGCCCCTGTTATAACGATAGGAGAGGATGTATATGGTAAGCTTGTTCCAGATGATATACCAGAAATATTGAATAAGTATCGTTAGAAGGTCCCTATTATGAAAGAATTATCCCTTCACGTACTTGATATCGTGCAAAACTCCATTGCAGCTGATGCGAATTTAATCACAATAAGAATTGTTGAAAAAATAACAACAGATAGATTGGTCATTGAGATAGCAGATAATGGAAGAGGAATGGATAATGAGATGGTGCAAAAAATTAAGGATCCATTCGTAACAGGTAGAAAAATAAGGAAAGTTGGATTAGGAATCCCTTTGCTGCATAAAGCGTGCACCAGATGTGGCGGGGATATGGTAATAGAGTCAGAATTAGGCAAAGGCACCAAGATCCTTTGTTGGTTTATATATAGTCATATAGATCGAGCACCTTTAGGGAATATGATCGATACGATACTTACAATAATCATGACTAATCCGGAGATTGATATTGTATATACACATAATTATGAAGGAAAAGAGATTCAATTGGATACTCGTGAAATAAAAAAAATTATGGGTGAAGTTCCCATAAATCAACCGCAAGTTCTATCTTGGATGAAAGAGTATTTAAAGGAAAGCTTTAATAGTTTATATGGAGGTGCGAATATATGAAGTCAATTAAAGACCTTGAAGAGATCAGGAAGAGAACGTTAGATACAATAAATTTGAGAAAAGATCAATCAGGAATCAGAATAGTTGTAGGGATGGCTACATGCGGTATAGCTGCTGGCGCAAGGCCTGTTTTGTTATCTATTATGGAAGAGATAGAGAAGAATGGACTATCTGACGTTATTGTTGCCCAAACAGGTTGCATTGGCTTGTGCAAGCTTGAGCCGATTGTAGAAGTGTATAAGCCGGGAGAAGAAAAAGTTACTTATGTAAAGATGAACCCTTCAAAAGCAAAAAGAATTATTAATGAGCATGTTATGAAGGGTAAAATTATTCAGGAATATACTGTAGGAGCAGAAGAAAAGTAATTTTCTTAATGACCAGTAAACAGTTAGGAGGTATTATAGAATGAAAATGTATCGCTCCCATATAATGATATGCAGGGGTACCGGCTGCACATCTTCCAGATCAGAACAAATTGCAGTGGAGTTTGAAAAACTAATAAAGGCCAATGGTCTTGATAAAGAAGTAATTGTAGAGAGAACTGGATGTTTTGGTCTTTGCGCCTTAGGACCTATAGTAATAATATATCCGGAAGCCGCTTTTTATAGCTTAGTAACGCCTGAAGATGTAGAAGAAATAGTAAATGAACATTTGATAAAAGGAAGAGTTGTAAAAAGACTATTATATGATGAAACTATAGACGAAGACAGAATAAAATCATTAAATGAAGTAGACTTTTATAAAAAACAGGTAAGGGTAGCATTAAGAAATTGTGGGGTAATAAACCCTGAAAATATTGATGAATATATAGCTTTTGATGGATACAAGGCACTGGCAACATGCCTAACAGAATTAAAGCCTGAAGAAGTTATAGATTTGATTAAACGGTCGGGGCTAAGAGGAAGGGGAGGCGCAGGATTCCCAACAGGCCTGAAATGGGAATTTGCTGCAAAAGCTCAAGGTGATATTAAGTATGTATGCTGCAATGCTGACGAAGGCGACCCGGGAGCATTTATGGATAGAAGCATATTAGAGGGAGACCCTCATTCAGTGTTAGAGGCTATGACCATAGCAGGTTATGCTATAGGAGGAAGTCAGGGATATATATACGTAAGAGCAGAGTACCCAATTGCTGTTAAGAGACTTACCATAGCTATCAATCAAGCAAGAGAATACGGATTGTTAGGCAAGAACATACTAGGGACTGGTTTTGATTTTGATATAGAATTAAGACTTGGAGCTGGAGCTTTTGTATGTGGTGAAGAAACTGCACTACTGGCATCTATAGAAGGTCAGAGGGGAATGCCTAGACCAAGACCACCATTCCCAGCAAATAAAGGTTTATTTGGAAAACCGACATTATTGAACAATGTTGAAACATATGCTAATATTTGTCCCATAATAAATAATGGTCCTGAATGGTTTAATTCAATGGGTACCGAGAAATCAAAAGGCACCAAAGTGTTTGCATTAGGTGGAAAAATTAATCATACTGGACTTGTTGAAATACCAATGGGTACTACCATGAGGGAGATAATTTATGAAATCGGTGGTGGTTGCCCCAATGGTAAAGCTTTTAAAGCAGCCCAAACAGGAGGACCATCGGGTGGTTGTATACCTGCATCAAAACTAGATGTACCTATAGATTATGATACACTAACAGCTCTTGGTTCTATGATGGGTTCCGGTGGACTTATTGTTATGGATGAAGATAACTGCATGGTTGACATAGCTAAGTTTTTCTTAGAATTTACAGTAGACGAGTCTTGTGGAAAGTGTACACCTTGTAGAGAAGGTACAAAAAGAATGTTAGAAATACTGGATAGAATAATAGCGGGCAAGGGAGAAGAAGGGGATATAGAAAGATTAGAAAATCTAGCTAAAAACATTAAAGCATCTGCCCTTTGCGCATTAGGACAAACTGCACCTAATCCGGTATTATCCACCCTTAGATATTTCCGAGACGAATACGAGGCTCATATAATAGAGAAAAGATGCCCAGCGGCAGTTTGCCAGGCACTGTTGAGATATATAATCGATCCTGAGAAGTGTAAAGGTTGTGGCATTTGTGCTAAGCAATGTCCAGTATCAGCAATTTCAGGAAAACCCAAGACTCCTTATGTAATTGATAAAGATAAATGTATTAAATGCGGCGTATGTATGGAGAAATGTCCATTTAAAGCAATTTCAAGAGGATAAGCAATAGAGTTTTTTATAAGCTTAGGCAAGTATGATTTTATCTTATGTATAAATAAGCCGTAATGGTTTCTACAAACAATTTGAATCTTAATTCTTTTGAGGTTTAAATCCAGTAGAATATAAAAGAAGGATTTCAATGATTGTAAGAATTTACAATGGAAATCCTTCTTTTTTTTACTAAGTAATCCAACTACATACATTGAATTAATGATGATAAAAGTTTATAATTGTTAGGTACAAATAAAACATTTAAGAAAGTGACAGTGAAATGAATAGATAAGTACATTGTTAGTTAAATAATAAACTTAAACTTTTTTATTTGTGTGAAGGTTTTTTATCCTACAATGTCGAATTCATCCAATTTGTGAGTATATAATAATTCTACATTCTATTTTTATTATAATTTAATATATATTGATGATAACATTATAAATAAATAAAAATATATATAGTCCAAGATTATGGATTAACTCTTCTAGAGCCCTTAGGTGTCATAAAATTATATCAAGGGCAAATATACTGTTATT
>JAAYMO010000064.1 GCA_012521375.1 Clostridiales bacterium | reverse complement strand
TTTTGCTTAGGAGTTGAATATATGAATCCAATATTTTGTTCAAATGCAAATATTATTTTGTTATTCTTAGGACAAGTTTATCATCCACTATTATGTAAAATTTATCAAAATATATGGTGCTAATATCCGCATCACTATTAAGTATATAAGTCAGGCAACCTCCATCGCAGCTCAATGCCCTGGCTCCTCCTGTTTTTACTAAATGTTCAGCTTCCGGTAGTGTAAAATCTGTGGACGCAGCAATAAGCTCCCCTATAGTCATTTTGCTCCCATGTATCATCCTGATTTCCTTTGTGTCAGTAGTTTTTACGATGTCCTTAATATATTCTATATATGTTGATATGCTTTTCTCTTCTCCATAAAGCTTAGCCACTATTACCTTTGCAAGTACTTCTTTTACGGTCTGCATATTTATATTGTTCTCATATATGGCATTTTCCAGTTTATTTGTTGTATCAGGAAGTATCTCTGTCAACAGCTTGTACCAAATCATCACATTCTTATTATCAAGTTGAACAATCTTATGGAATATCTCTATAGGTTCTTCCTTTATAGTAAAAATTTCTCCATCCGGTAGGGCTTGAGTCGTCATAATGACTTCTGGTTTCATTCCTTTAATCTCCATCATATGTCTACATATGCGGAAATTGTATAATTGATCTTCTCTTCCCAGTTCTAAATCAGCTTTGATACGCAATGAATCAATTCCCATTGTCAATGGATATATAAGCTCTGCATAAGAAAAGTTATCTCTGTCATTTAATTTGTCTCTCAGCAATTCTCCACTTGATATTGGAGAAACCTTAAGTTCCAACATAATTTCCACAAGTTCCGGTAACTTTAGGTCATTGAGCCAAGAACTGTTGGAACGCATATCAATTTTAGCCATGTCTAAAAACTGTTGCATATCCTTTTTTAAAGTTTTAACATTTGCGTCAATCTTCTTTTTGTTGACCTTTTTCTGTTTAACGCTCACATCAGACGGATCTCCAATTAAAGCAGTAAAATCCCCGATCACAAATACTATTTTATTTCCCATCCTTTGCAACTTATTGAGAAGGACTATTGGAACCATATGATCAATTGATATATCAACATTCATAGGATCCATACCAAATTTAATCACTAATGGTCTATTGTCTCTCTTGGATTCGCTAAATTCTTTAATCAAATCCTCTACAGGGTATATGTGTGAGCAGGATTGCTTTATTATGTCTATTTGTTCTTGGATTTCAAGGCCGCTTAAATCTCTCTTAAAATCAGAACATTCTTTTTCCAGTTCTGAGATAAAGCCCATCACATCAAACATTTTCTACCCTCCGTTTTATTTTACGTATTAATGCCTGACTTAATCATGGTCACTGCCTGGATAGTCAAGATATTCTCCTTCTAGGCTTGTGTTTTCCAATATTTCTTTCGCCACTTTATAGTCGTCAGGTTTCACATATATATCTACACCTAAAGCCGTACCCATTATAACTTTCATATATCCTTTAGTACCTTTATATTTTCTTATGGCAACTATGCCATGATCTTTTAAAAGTCCTTCTACAATGTCTGCTTCTAGATCATTATATACCTGCACCAAATGCACCAGATTCATAAGACAACCCTCCCTAAAAATATTAGGTACATTATATATTAAAACAACTGTTGCCTATAAACTCTCTCAATATAGAATTATTAGGTATACATCTGGAATCAGACGGTAGTATATATCCTAAGAACTTTATAAGTCTTTTTGCCTCAACATATTCCTCCATAGTCTTATCAATCTTTTCTAACAAAGGTATAGCAATATTTTTCAATACGCTAAGCTCATACACTAAAGATGAATTGAACATTATATCTGCAGCTTCCTGATATGGATAAATATATTTGTCTTCGCCGCTTCTAACAGAATCCCATCTTTTAATGGTTGTCAAGGCATCGGTGGAACGAGAATGATAATCCCTAACCATTCGCCTTATCAATCTCAAATCCGAAGTAGGTATCCTGTTATGATTATCTACATTAAGATGGGTAAGAGGGCTAATATATATTTTATATTTCTTCTCATCATCAATATAATGAGTAAGCCTTTCGTTTAATCCATGTATGCCTTCAACAAGCATCACATGATCCTCTGATATTTTAATCCTTCTACCTCTCCATTCTCTTTCACCTGTATGAAAATTAAAACATGGAAGCTCAACTTCTTCTCCTTCCATAAGCTTATTTATCAATTCATTGAATAATTCAATATCTATAGCTTCAATGGTTTCAAAATCATATTCCCCTTCAGGAGTTTTAGGAGTATCCTCTCTATTTTTGAAAAAATCATCTATTGATATTGCTACAGTTTTTAGTCCGTTAACTTTTAACTGTATGGATAATCTTTGAGTAAATGTAGTCTTACCTGAAGATGAGGGACCTGATATTAATACCAGCTTTTTCTTTTCCTTAGATGAACATATCTTATCTGCAATTTGTGCAAGCTTTTTCTCATGAAGGGCTTCCGCTATCCAAATCAATTCATCGATTTTTCCCTTTAGAATAATGTCATTAAGCTGGCTTATATTTTCAATCTCCATTATCTTGCCCCATTCTTCAAACTCCCTGTAAATACTGAATAGCTTTGGTTGATCAAAAAACTCTGGTATTTCTGTTGGATTGTCCCTTGAAGGAAAACGCAGTACAACTCCTGGGGGATAGTATAATAGCTCAAATTTGTCAATATAACCGGTAGAAGGCACCAGGTATCCATAAAAATAATCATAATAACCCATACAGCTATATATGTTTATAGTATCTTTTTTCCTATGTTTCAACAATTCCAGCTTATCATATTGTTGCCTTTGTGAAAAGATTTCTTCAGCATCATGCCTTGAATACTTTCTTTTAACAAAAGGCAAATCCTTATCAACTATCTCTCTCATTTTGTCTTCAATTTTTTTTACTATTGCTTCAGATAGGTCTCCTGCATTGTGTATTTCGCAATATAAGCCTTTGCTGAGAGAATGTTCAACAGTAACTTTACAACCTTTTAATACTTCCTTAGCAGCTATTATGAATAAAAAACTCAGACTTCTAGAATAAAATCTATTTCCATAAGAAGATGTAATATCCACAAATTTTATCTTCGAATTCTCTTCTAAAGCGTAAGCTAGTTCTCTAAGATTATTGTTGACTATGGCGCCAACGATTTTGTACCTGTATTGATGTTGCACATCTTTAGCTATATCCATCAAAATTGTAGATTTAGGATATTTATATACACTTCCGTTATCTAAGGTTACTTCAATCATTTGTTCCATAGTATACAACCCCTTTATCACTTTGATTATATCTTATTGTATCATATTATATATATAATTTTCAGTTTATTATTAAAAAGATAAATATTATTCCTTTTAGTATTTTGTTTCAAGTCATATATTTATTAAAGAAAATTTTTAGAAGTATGTTCTCATTTGTAAAAATAGCTTTATACAGGCTATTTGATATGCAGTTATATGATACTAATTAGATATGTTGAAAAACATTATAAGTTGTAAATTTGTTGTAACAAATAGGGTTAAAGTATACCAGTATCAACGATTATTGTATATAATTAGATTAAAAGGATTATTGGTATATTAGTGCTAATACTCTTTATTCCTCCCCCTCATTCATAAATTTTGCAGCACTTGCTTAATTGCAAGTGCTGCTGTGTTTTTTGATATTAAAGGCTCTATGTCAATTGTTGGGGTAGAGATAAACCCAAGAGTAAATAAACCGAATGTAAAGAGAGGTGTCTTCAAATTTGAAGGCACCTT
>JAAYMO010000005.1 GCA_012521375.1 Clostridiales bacterium | reverse complement strand
TATTCGGTAGTTTTTCCTGCTTATTCAGGTAACTTCCATAGGTAATCATACAACCCATACCAAGGCTTAATGAGAAGAATGCCTGACCTAATGCAGCCAGGAATGTTTGCCCTGTTACTACCGACCAGTCTGGCTTAAACAAGAACGCCAATCCTGCGGCTGAACCAGGGATTGCAAGGCCTCTGATTGCAACAAATATAAGCAACACATAAAGTAAAGGCATTAGAATTTTACCTGCTGTTTCAATACCTGCTGCAACTCCTCTTGCAACTATATATACATTTATCGCCATGTATACAGCCATCCATATCAATGGTTCAACTGAACTTCCTATAAAAGCACCAAATACATCTCCTATTGCTTCAGGAGCTGCCAGCAATCCAGTAAAGGATTTAAATATATATGCTATTGCCCATCCTCCGACTACTGGATAGAATCCCATAATAAAGAATGCACTAAGTACACCTAAAACTCCTGCAAAAGTCCAATTTCTGTTGAAGCTTTTATAAGCTCCTACGGCTGCGAGGCCACTTCTCCTACCAACTGCAAACTCAGCAAGCATTATGCTAAGTCCTATAAAGAATACACAACATAAGTAAATTACAATAAATGCGCCGCCCCCATTCATTCCGGTTAAGTAGGGGAATCTCCAGATGTTCCCTAATCCAACAGCCGAACCAGCTGCTGCCATAATAAAACCAATACGGGAACCCCAAGTTTCTCTTCCTTTTTGTTCCATTTCTGCACCTTCCTTTCTTTTTTTGTACCCCATAGGAAAGAAAAATTATTACTTTGCTAAAAACTTTCACCATGGGTTCAATAAAGACTTAAGAATTAAAATTATCTAAACCTTTCTTAACATAATAAATTTTATGTTAAGAAGATAATGTTTTTGCCTATCACCCCTTTCAAAAAAATTTTCCTTTGTATCTATTCTACAAAAATATAAATAAACCTTCTGTCTTTTCATAATTTTTTAACTTTTCGGAAAATATTAAAGTAGTTAAATATTTTTAATAATTCCTATATTACCAGGATTCCATAAATGAATATATTGCTTGCAATTATATAACATTCTTTTAAACGATTCAATATTTGTTAATAAATTAACTTGTTTATAATATGAAGAAGAGCATAAATTACCTTTCTTATATTTTTCGACTTCCCGGCTTATAAGGGGCAGATCCTTGTTTGCATAATGGGCACTCATCAGCATCAAAGGATTCTACATTCACTTTAAGAATATTTTCAAAGGGACACTTGAAATCTGCCTCACCATTGCTTCTGTCTATGATAGAACCAACAGCCACTACGCTACTACCCAAATTTTCAACTAAACCGATCACTTCTTTGACAGAACCTCCAGTGGTAACCACATCTTCCACAACTACAACTCTTGAACCTTTTTTGATTTCAAATCCTCTTCTCAACTTCATTACTCCATTCTCTCTTTCTGCGAATAAAGCTTTCTGTCTCAACTGTCTAGCCACCTCATAAGCAAGAATTATCCCTCCTATAGCAGGTCCGATTATCACATCTGCTTTATATTTTTTCAATTTATCAGCAAGTTCTTTTGAAACAGCTTCACTGTATTCGGGGTATTGAAAAAGCTTAGCACATTGTAGGTATTTATTACTATGCTTACCAGAAGTAAGTAAGAAGTGTCCCTCTAACAATACATCACACTTAATTAATATTTCAGTTATCTCCTTATTATTCATGTTATTTAACTCCTCCATTGATTTTTATTTCTCTTAAATCATTTATGCCATTTTCTATCATGTACTCTTTTATACCCTCCAACACTTCTTTAGGAGCCAATGGATTATAAAAATTTGCAGTGCCTATTGAGATAGCATCTGCCCCTGCCATCATAAATTCAATGGCATCCTGCCAATTGCTTATACCTCCCATGCCGATTATGGGAATGTTGACTTTTTGTGCAACCTGCCAAACCATTCTTAAAGCTATAGGTTTTACTGCAGGTCCTGATAATCCTGCTACAACATTATTGAAGAAGGGCTTTCTGTTATAGATATCTATTGCCATACCCATTAAAGTATTTATAAGAGATATGCAATCTGCTCCTGCGTTTTCAGCGGCTAAAGCCATTTCACCTATATCTGTTACATTTGGGGATAGTTTAACTATCAAGGGAATATTTGTGACCTTTCTCACTTCTCTTGTAACCTCATACACCGATTCAGGTTTCGTCCCAAATGTTATACCTCCCTCTTTTACATTAGGACATGAAACATTGAGTTCAATGAAATCAACATGTTCATTCAGTTCTTTTGCCATTAGTGAATATTCCTCTATGGTATTGCCGGAAATATTTGCAATTATAGGCACACTATATTTTTTTAAAAAAGGCAGTTCATTTTCTATGAATGAATATAGACCAGGGTTTTCCAAACCTACACTATTCAATATTCCAGCAGATGTCTCCATTATTCTGGGAGGTTTATTGCCTTTCCTCGGTTTAAGGGTAATACCTTTTACTGTTATTGCTCCCAGTAGATTAAAATCATAAAAGTTTGAGTATTCTTTTCCAAATCCAAAGGTACCAGATGATACTAATACGGGATTTTTAAGCCTTCTCCCTCCTATATTAACAGTCATATCAATCATCAAGATTCACCTCTTTGCTATTAAATACAGGTCCATCTATGCACACTTTTTTATACTCATCATTGTTACTGCTTTCACAAGCACATACTAGGCAAGCGCCAATACCGCACCCCATTCTCTCTTCCATAGAAAGATAACATTCAACAAGATTCTTTTCGCAAAGCCTTTTTATTGCTCTTAACATTTGCTTTGGTCCACATGCATATACAATATCATAACGATTGATATTCTTTTCAAGAGCTTCTATAGGGTAACCTTTAGTCCCTCGACTTCCGCTCTCAGTATAGATGCAAACATCATCCGAATAGTTCATAAACTCATCAGTCATATAAGTCTCATCTTTATAACCCAAGTATATATCAGCTTCCTTAAGCCATTTACTTAATATCAATAATGGCGCTATCCCAATGCCACCGCCAATGATGGCAGATTTTTTGTTTTGAAATATGGGAAATCCCTTACCCAAAGGCCCTATTATATCTAAATTATCTCCTGGCTTTATTTCAGCAAAAAGCCTGGTTCCTTTCCCACACACCCTATACAGCAATGTAATCCCACCTTTGTCTTGGTCTAAATCACAAATGCTAATAGGCCTTCTCAACAAAGGATCATAGTTTTGGCTTGGTTTAATATGAAGAAATTGGCCAGGCAATGCTTCCTTTGATATGCTTTTTGATTCTATGACCATTTTATAAACATTATTAGCTACTCTAAAATTGGATATTATCTTGCAAAATTCTCTCCTCATCAATTCTCCTCCTACCAGGCTAGTTTCCCGCTTTTCTCTAAATACATGTTTATCTCGTCCCTCATGTCCATTGCTGCCTTTCTAGCAGCTGCTCCATAGGATATTTGGTTAAAATCATATTTGTACTTTTCTAATCGATAGGCTCCGATTATACCTCTTGAAGAATTAATTACAGAACCTAAACCATCTTGGTTGAAATATCCAAGCAAATCTGAAGCAACTCCTCCTTGAGCACCATATCCTGGTACTAAAAAGTAACTATTCTTCAGCCTCTGGCGTAAGTTTTCTCCTTCTTCTTTAAAAGTACCACCTACTACAGCTCCTACAGGACTGTATCCTTTTTCCCCTATATAGTCTTTACCAAGAGATATTACCAAATCAGCTATATGTTCATAGACTTTCCTCCTATCACACATCAAATCCTGAATATCAATAGAAGATTTATTAGATGTTTTTACAAGTATAAATATTCCTTTATCATTTTCTATACACTTTTCCAAAAAAGGTATTATAGAATCTCTTCCTAAATATGGATTAATTGTTACGGCATCACAATCTAAAGACCATTCATTATTGCCAAAATAATACTCTGCATAAGCTTCACAAGTACTTCCTATATCTCCTCTTTTTATATCAACTATTACTAAAAGATCCTTCTTTTTTGCATGTCTGCACACTTCTTCTAAAACTTTTAACCCCATAGAACCATATTGTTCAAAAAACGCTATTTGAGGCTTTATTGCTGGAACAATATCATAAACATGTTCTATTATATTTATACTAAATTCATAAAGCATCTCGACTATATTGTCTATATTTCCACCCCTGCTACCAAGATACTTTTCCTTCAGAAATTCAGGAATTATATTATAGCTTGGATCTATACCCACAATACAATGGTTTCTAAGGCTTATTACTCTGTCTATAAGTTTATCTGCAAACATCAAATGCACCTTCCTTTTCGTATACTATTCTACCCTTTGAAATGGTCATCATTATTTCAGCCTGTAGTCTCTCCCCGTGGAAAGGAGTGTTTTTCCCTTTAGATATCAGTTTATTTCTATCTACTGTAAACTCAGAATTTAAATCTATTACTGCTAGATCAGCTATATTTCCTTCTGTTATTTGCCCTCCATCAATTCCTAGCATTTTGGATGGATTGTAACTCATCTTTTTTACCAATTGGTTCAATGTTAAAATTCCCGTCTTTACCAAATAGGTATAGCATACAGAGAAACTTAACTCGATACCGGATATGCCATTGGCAGCCTTATAAAAATCCTTTGGCTTATCTAATATACTATGGGGAGCATGATCTGTAGCTATTATATCGATAATCCCATCCTTCAATCCCTTTCTTAATGCACTGACATCTTTCATCTCCCTTAAAGGAGGATTAACTTTATAATTTGTATCATCTGCTTTGATATCATCTTCAGTCAAAGAAATGTGGTGGGGAGTGACTTCGCAACTAACTTTTATTCCCTTTTCTTTCGCACTTTTTATCATATTAAGAGATCCTTCTGTACTTATATGAGCAATATGTATAGAAGCACCTGTCTGCTCAGCAAGCATAATATCTCTCATGACTTGCAACTCTTCTGCAAGTTTTGGTATGCCCAACAATCCAAGTTTTGCAGAAATTTTTCCTTCATTAATCACTCCACCTTTTGATAGATGAATATCCTCACAGTGATCGATTACAGTAAAACCATGGGTTAATGATTCCTTGAGACACTTCAACATTATTTTAGTATTCATTACAGGGTTGCCATCATCAGAAAAAAGCTTAATCCCTTCATTTACCATAGAAGGAAAGTCGCAAATTTCTAAACCTTGTTGATTTATTGTAAGAGCCCCTATAGGAATAACTTGAATTTTACTATCTTTAGCTATTTTTTTCTTTAATTCTCGAATAGTATCTATGCTGTCTATTACAGGCCTTGTATTGGGCATACAGCAAATTGTAGTGTATCCGCCTTTTGCTGCAGCCTTAGATCCACTTTCTATTGTTTCTTTATTTTCAAAACCTGGCTCTCTAAGGTGACAATGTAAGTCTACAAAGCCAGGCATTACTACCTTGCCTTGTGCATCGATACATATGTCTGCATTAATATTGGTTATTTTTTTCTTAATCTTTTCTATCTTATCATCTACAATAAAAATGTCATAAAGATCTGGATAATCATTGATTCCATCGACAATGTTACAATTCTTTATAAATATATTCAATGTGTGGAGCCTCCTTTAAGATGTGATTGATTAGTTATAAAAGATAGCATAATATTTATTGCAAAAAAATAGAGTAGCTGACGGACTACTCGTATTCTGTAAGCAATACAACATCTTTTTCGTCTATTTCTTTCAGATTAACTATAACTTTTTCACTTCTAGAAGTTGGAAGATTTTTGCCTACAAAATCGGCTCTTATAGGCAATTCTCTATGACCTCTATCTATCAATACTGCCAATTGGATAGATGCTGGCCTTCCAAAGTCCATTACTGCATCCATAGCTGCTCTTACAGTCCTTCCCGTATACAAAACATCGTCAACCAGTATCACCTTCTTATCTTTTAAATCTAATGGGATAGCTGGTATTTCTGAATTGTATTTTTTAGCAATTAAATCATCTCTATAATTAGTAATGTCAATTTCTGCATAGGGAATTGATTGATTTTCAATTCTTTTTATTTTTTCTGCTAATCTTACTGCCAAAGGAAAGCCTCTTGTTTTAATTCCCAATAAATATAATCTATCTATCCCTTTATTTTTTTCTACTATTTCATGGGCAATTCTAGTCAAAGCTCTGTCTATGGCCTTGGAATCCATCAATATTGTTTTAATCTTCACATTTTCACCTCCAAAATTTTGCAAATAAAAAAGTCTACCACAAAAAAGGTAGACAAAAATTCCTTTTATTATGTCACCTTTCTTGTCTCACAGGACTAGATTAAAGGATGTTTTCACTTATGTTATCATAGCTTATGAAATTTGTCTATACATTGTTTCTTAATATATTCAATATTTTTTTAAAATAATCTGGTAAAGGTGCTGTAAATTCCATATATGACTTAGCAGTAGGATGTACAAATCCAAGAAGGGCTGCGTGAAGAAGCTGGCCTTCTAATTTAAACCTTTGTTTTTTATATCCATAAACCGGATCTCCCACAACAGGATGACCGATGTATGACATATGAACTCTGATCTGATGGGTTCGTCCGGTTTCTAATTTTGCTTCTATCAAAGTATTTGATTGGAATGATTCTAATACCCGATAATAAGTCACTGCATTTTTGCTATTTTTACTTGTTACTGCCATTTTTTTGCGATTTATAGGATCTCTGCCTATAGGAGCATCTATCTTACCCATTTCCTCTCTTAATCTGCCTTCCAACAAAGCCACATATTTTCTTTCTATTGAATGTTGTTTTAATTGTTGAGACAAATCTAAATGGGCTTCATTAGTTTTAGCTACAACAATAAGCCCAGATGTATTCTTATCTATTCTATGAACAATACCTGGTCTTATAACTCCATTTATTCCAGATAGTCCGTGACATCTTTTTAATAGTGCATTTACCAAAGTACCACTATAATTCCCATGAGCAGGATGTACTACCATCCCTTGAGGCTTATTTATCACTAATAATATATCATCTTCATAGATTACATCGATATCAATATCTTCCGGTTTTATTTCCAGATTTACAGGGCTTGGTATTAACACTTTTATTTTATCCCCTGACTTTAACTTATAGTTAGCTTTTTTCACTTCTCCACATACGGTAACCAATTGTTCTTCAATAATCTTTTTTAGGTATGATCTCGAATACTCCTGAATTTTTTCTGCTAAAAAAACATCCATTCTTTTCCCAATGTCACAATCCAATGCTTCTAATTCAATGGTTTCCATAGACACCTCATCATAACTCAATATTTTTATTAAATATCAAAATAATACTCAATGCTATCGCACCACAAACAATGGCTGCGTCTGCCAAATTAAATACTGGCGGAAAAAAAGAAAAATGTATATAGTCTATAACATAACCTAACCTTATTCTGTCAATAAGGTTTCCTATAGCTCCTCCTATAATAAAAGCAAGACATACAGCAATAACTCTATTTGTTTTACTGAATTTAATAAGGAAATAAGAAAGTATTATACAAACAATTATTGTCAATATAATAAAAATAATTCTTTTACCTTTGAACATCCCAAAAGATATTCCCGTATTTTCTACATATGTAAGATAAAAAAAATTTTTTATTATTTCTATACTTTTATGAGGCATTACTTTATCAACAATTTTCATTTTAATAAATTGATCCAGTATTGTTATTACACCAATAATTATTGCTAAATACAATAAAATACCCCCTTTATTCTAGAAAGATTATAGCACATACAAAGATAAAATGCGATTATTATTCTAATTGCTTCCTATACTGTTCATTACTGATGGATTCTACATCCTCTACATATCCCATACTATCATCCTTGGTAAAAGGATTATCAGATGTGGCAACATTATAAACATTAACATCCTGCCATGCATCTTCACCGTCATACATCACATCGTCCTCTAATGAGTTATCCCTAAAAGATCTACCAAAAGGAGGCATCAGTACCTGCTCCTCTATAGGTCTACCCTTCTCCTGATCTTCTGCCTTTAGAGAAAATTTTTCTTCACAGGATATACATAACCGGGCATATGGAATTAAATCAAGCCTTTCTTCTGCTATTTCTTTCCCGCAACCCTCACATAATCCATATTTACCATTTTCAATTTTTCTTAGAGCTTCATCAACTTCGACAATTACGAATTTATCATTGTTCCTAAAGGAGAAATTCTTTTCTGCTTCAAAGGTCTCTGTTCCTAGATCTCCAGGATGATTATCGTAGGAAGATAATTCACTGGTATTATCTTTAATGGATTCTCCCAAACCCAAATGTTCACCACTCAATGATTTTTCTCTTTCTTTTTTTATACTTATAAGTTTGTTTTCTAATTCCATAATCTTTTTTTTATCCATTTTCTAGCCTCCTATAAATGATCTTGAACTATTTTTACTATTTCTGCAATAAACCCTCCGATAAAGGGCAAATTCAGCATGACCAACGCCCTCATGAAATATAAAGCAAAGGCTCCTAAAATTGTAAACCCTATCGCCATTCCAAAACCTCTCGCCAATCCAGCAATAAAATTATTTAAGAGCATTTTTCCTGGTTTTGACATCATCTCAACATACTCGCCTAGTTTTGCTTTTTCCAATGTGAGAGCAATTTGTTCAACTCTTTCCTCTTTCATATTAATTCCTCCCAAGATATTATTCCCAAAAAACTGCTTTTAAACACTGAACTAATCCTCTCTAGATCTCCAACCTTAAAGATCATAAATATAAAAAACAGTTAAGCACACTGCTCAATAAAATAACATGGTGAAAATCACCATGTCATCCCTAACTATCCTAATTACTAAAACATCCTTTATAACTTGTATAGTTTTTAAAAAATTTATCTACTCAAAAACTTGCTGCTATTCAAAGAAAAACTCTCTCACCTTTAGTAGGATGAAAGAGCAGTATTTATATTTCTTTGAAAAAAGAATCAAGATTATTCAGTTCAGACTCCAAAAAAGTCCTATATCTAGTTTTAAATATTTGCAACTGCTTCCTTAATTCTTCATACTCTCTATTAATATCTATTACACTTTGGTTTGCATCGGAAATAATCTTTTTTTTGCTTTCTTCTGCTTCTTTTAATATCATCTCAGCCTCTTTCCTAGCATTTGCAACAATATCTTCAGAAGTTTTTTGGGCAATTATCAATGTACTTTGTAGAGTTTTTTCAATTTCTGAATAACTTTCAAGTCTTTCATTTATTGAACTTAGCTTGTCTTTTAATTCAATATTTTCTTTATAAAGCTTTTCATAATCACTGACTACTTTATCCATAAATAAATCTATTTCTTCTTCATTATAGCCTCTAAAACTTTTTTTAAACTCTTTATTCCGTATATCCATAGGAGTCAACATAAATATTAACCTCCCATCCATCATGTGCATTTCATTATCACTATTTTAATTCTACTTTTTTTGGTCGAACCAATAATATTGCTCAACTGTATACGGCCTTTTCCTCTCCAGGATATTATATCTCCTTCTTTAATATCTTTAGAAGAAGCTTCCTGCGGTTCCCAATTCACAAACACCTTAGAACTTCTAATGGCTTTTACCGCCTTTGTCCTCGACACCCCAAAACCTGCGGCCAAAATACAATCCAGCCTTAAAGAAGCAACTACCACCGTTAAAAGTTTGCTCTCTTTATAAAATATAGGCATGCTATGACAATATTTTAGATTGACTGATATGCTTCCGACCTTATTCATATGCATAGTCAAATAATCTGATATATCCTTATGTACACAAACATAAGCGTCCTCGCCCTGCTGTATAATATCTCCAATTTTATCCCTTCTTATGCCAGTTCCTAATATTGAACCTAATATATCCCTATGACTTATTTTTTTTGTAGATTTCCAGTAAATATGAAGTATGCTAATAGGAAATTTATCTCTGTTAGTTTCATCCCATTCATTAAAAATACCACAGATTTTCCTTTCAGCTTCTTCATACCCCCCATAGAACTCCATCTTTATGTATTTGTGATTTGAAAAATAGCGGGTTATAAGTATTTGTTGCCTCGGATCCAAAAAATCTGTGTAACCTTTTGTCATTCCTCTATCAACTCTTGCTATCAGGTCCTGAATTTTCCTGATAAGCAACTCATCAGCACATTTTGATTTTGAATTTTCCATACTCTATAGCAACCAAAGGACTCTTATAATTAAACTCTCTAATAACTGTAAAACAAAAAATGCAATCAAAGGTGAGAAATCTATAAAACCGGTATTTATTCCAGCCCTATCTATGAGGTTTCTAAAAGGCTCTAAAATTGGATCCGTAAGTTGATATATTATATTAACTAAACTGTTATAGGGGCTTACCCTTATCCAAGATAACAATATTCTGATAAACATTAAAAGGTAAATTATACTAAAAAACTTGCTAACTGACCAAATAAGTATACCTCTCAAAAATATCACTCACAATCTTTTATTATTCTAGCCAATCTATTTCAACCAATCCATAAATTTTTCAAAATCAAATTCTTCCCCATCCACATCGCTAATGCTTCCCAGTATATCCACATTCGCTGGTGCTGCAACCACAATGCCATTTGATACTTTTTGAATGGTGCCGTCTATAGCATAAACAGTTCCACTTATAAAATCTACCATTCTTCTTGCTATATCTTTGTCCAAATTCTCAAAGTTTATGACTACAGGCTTTTTATTTTTAAGATTATCACATATATCCTGTACATCATCATAATCGGTAGGTTCAATTAAAACTAATTTCATCTGGCCAACAGATGTAGGCATACTTACCACATTATTTTTTCTTACTGGTTCTAATATCGGTTTCTGAACTTCATTTTCAACTTCTTCCTGTTCTTCTACATTTTCTCCTATTCCCATAAAATACAAAACTTTACTCATTATTTTTCCAGCCATTTTATAACCTCCTATAAATTACTATTGTAAACCCTTTTTCCGAATATTTTAGTACCTATCCTTACCATATTTGAGCCTTCCTCTATGGCTATTTTATAATCATTGGTCATTCCCATAGATAGATATTTCATTTCTACATTGTTATATTTATTATTCGATAATTCATCAAATTTTTCCTTTAAAGTTCTAAAAATCGGTCTTGTTTTTTCTGCATCCTCAAAATAAGGTGCTATTGTCATTAAACCCTGTACTTTTATATTATCGAATTTAGAAGCATATTCTATATAATCGTCAACTTCATTAATGTCAATTCCGAACTTAGTATCTTCACGGGCTACATTAACTTGTATTAACATATTAACTATTGTGTTTGATTTTTCTGCCCTCTTGTTTATTTCATCAATCAACTTCATGCTGTCAACTGAATGAATAAGCTTTACTTTATCTATTATATATTTTACTTTATTTGATTGTAAATGCCCAATTAAGTGAAAATTGGCATAATTTTTTAAATCTTCATATTTATCCATTATTTCTTGGACTCTATTCTCTCCAATATTTGTTATCCCTGCATCAATTGCCTCTTTTATTCTTTCTATATCTACAGTCTTGGTAACTGCAATCAATGTCACGTCTTTTGGCTCTCTGTTCCTCTCCAAACAAATAGTTTCTATTTCTTTCTTTATAACTTCGATATTTTCTTTAATTAAACTCAATTAATTGATCCTCCTTTTTATAAAAGTCTTTGATTTGGTTTTACTTTATCAGTATTTTTCACAACTTCATCATATATTTTGACTGATCCAGTGCTTAATTTTATCACATTTTCTTTATTATCAATATTTTTAATTAATGCATATCCATTATCAATAGCGATAACATCTATAGCAACAAATCTGATCATGCCTTCTCTAATTACATATATCCCTTTTTGATTTTCTATTTCCACTAAGCACTTTTCACTAACTAAAAATCCTTCATATTGATTAGTTATTACTTTTATATCCACCAGCCTCTTATCATAATAATTATTAATATTATCGGTAATCTCATAAGAAACTAATATCTCTCCATTTTCGGGTTCAGATATATAATTTACTTTAGCTCTTATAAGTTCATTCTCATATCCTTTAAATTCTATTTTAACTTTTTTACCAATTTCTAAATCTTCTAAAAAGTTTTCATCTACTATCATACATAGATACCAAGAAAAATTATCAATAATCTTTACTCCTTTAGGTTCTTCTCCATGATTATTTTGTCTATCAAGTGAATTTATAAGATTTTTTATTTCTTCAATTGTAAACTTAGAAATATTCTCTGGTTTTAAACTATGCTCAAATCCATCTATATTAAAACTCACTATCCCTGGGCTTCTGGCAACTATTGTCTGCATATTGTTATCATATAATTCTTCCAATTGAGATTTTTCCATTTTCAGTTGGCTCAGGTTTTTACCTGAAAAGCTTTTTTCTCCACCTATCGAAGCTTTTTTTGATAAGTCTGTATGCAGTTGTGCTTTAACTTCTGATATTTTCTCAAAATTTCCTTGGTTGGAAAGAATTTTTATGTACTCAACTTTTTCATCAATACTCTTTTCCAGTCTTTCGATGTCTTTTTCAAAAAAATTCATCTCTTTACTATTTTCAATCTCCTTAATACGCACATCTAATTCTTCTATTTTAGTCTTCAAATCTTCTTGTAAAATATCACCTTTTACAATATCAACCAGTTTTTTGCCAAAAGGAACTCTTTGTCCTTCTTCAGCTTTATTTAATATATGTACATCCGATGGTATATCATAAACCAACTCATTTTTTACTAAAATTGCTTTGGTTTCAAAAAAATCCTCCATTTCCCCATACTTAATTATTTCTGTATCTATGTTAAGAAAAAAATACCTGAAAACATAAAAAACAGCTATGATTAAAAAGATAATTGGAAACATATAAAAGGAAAAATCCTTCTTACTTTTTTTCATGTAACATACTCCTTTTATGCTACAGATTTAGTTCACATAACCTGATATTATATTTCTCCATTTGTTTTTTTTATCCTGCTAATAAAAATGAAATAATAAAAAAGTCCTGTAAGACTTAACTCATAACAAAATCCTTTGGATGTATATCAGATATCATAGTATAAAATATGATATCAGATATCATAGTATAAAATATGACTTGAAATTTAACATCTCATATGTTATATTTTTATATGTAGCTCATATCTGGGTGTGGCGCAGCTTGGTAGCGCGCTTGAATGGGGTTCAAGAGGTCGCAGGTTCAATTCCTGTCACCCAGACCATTAATAAAACAAAGAAACCTAGCATTTGTAATACTTTGCTAGGTTTTTTTATTTATTTTTTTCTATATCCTATACCTATATATTTAATATCATTATATTGGGCTTCTTTTTTATCAAAAATTCTGCATCCATCTATTATGACTGGATCATTCGTCAACTTCCTAAATTCATCATAATCTATATTTGATATAACATCCCAATCTGTCATAATGACAGTTGCATCTGCATTCACCAAAGCACCTTTATAAATATCAAAATACTGTATATTACTAAGGTTCTTTAGTTCTCTTTTTGCGTTTTCAACAGCAATAGGATCATAACATTTAATTAGCGCTCCCTCTTCTACTAGCCTTTTTATAAGATTTATAGCCATAGATTCTCTTACGTCATCAGTGCCTGACTTAAATGATAATCCCAATATAGATATTGTCTTGCCGTTGATTTCTCCGATTTTTTCTTTCAATAGATTTATCAGTCTTTCTGTTTGAGAATTATTCACCTCAATTACTGATTTAAGCATTCTGGGAGTATAACCTAATCTCTCGGAAAAATTGATAAGAGATTTTACATCCTTAGGGAAACAACTGCCTCCAAAACCGCGACTTGGCTTAAGATATTTTATTATATCCGGTTTCATTTGTTTTCCTCCTAGATTGACTGACAAACGTTTATCCATATGGACTCCTTCTAAGACTTCCAATGCATCAATATCTCCTGTTTCTTCGGAAATAGCTGCAATTTCATTGGAAAAGGAAATCAATGTTGCCAGTAAAGCATTGGAAGTATATTTAATCATTTCTGCTGTCCTGGGATTTGTTTTAACAATGGGTGCATCAAAATATTCTTTATATATTCTGCTGAATACATCAAAGCTTTTATCATCCATTGTGCCTATTATTATCCTGTCCGGATTCATAAAGTCCTCTACAGCGTTGCCTTCTCTTAAAAACTCTGGATTCATCACAAGTCCGAATTCACCCAGCTTTTTTCCAGAAACCACCTCTAAGATATTCAGAACTACGGTATCCGTAGTTGTAGGTATTACAGTGCTCTTTACACATACCACATGATAATCTTTTTTCTCTTTTAAAATCATTCCTATATCATAAGCAACTTTCTTTACATATTCCAAATCTATTTTGCCTTCTGAAAAAGGAGTCCCCACTGCTATTATGGATACTTCTGTGTTTTCAACTGCATATCTTATATCCGTAGTAGTTTTCAGCTTGTCTCCTATAACCTCTAGTAAAAGGTCTTCCAGATGTTTTTCAAAAATAGGCGCAATACCACTGTTAATACTATTCACTATACTTTGTATCTTATCTACACATATGACATTGTGCCCTTTTTTTGCCAGGCAAACTCCTGTAACCAAACCTACATAACCAGTTCCAATAATCGATATATTCATGTCAACACTCCTGTCTTCTAATTTTAAAAAATTTTATCTGTAAAACCAGGAGAGATTTTTTCGATCTCTTCAATCTTTTTTCTTAATACATTTATATAGTGTTCATACACATAACCTTTAGGTTCAAATTTCCAAAGCATCATATAATCTTTTTTGTTTATCATTCTCAGACCACTGAAGTGATAGAATACCAATCTGGTATTGTTAACAAATACCCTATTGTCATAAACCTTAATTTCAAATAGATGTTCGTTCCATGATGCCAGATTTATTCCAGGATGTTCAAGATAATAAATATTTCTAAAATGTTTTCTTAATCTATCAAGATGGCCTTGATCACCAAAGTTTCCATTGTCATAATAAGCGTAACACCAGTCAAAGCACTGTTTTTTCCACCATTTGAGAGCATCTAAGCCAATTTTATCTCTTTTAAAACATACAAAACCTCCATTTACTTTTTTTGAGCTTTTATGTGAGGTAACTATCACTGACCATTTTTTAATTCTATTGATAATGCTTAATGGATCTGAAAAAAAATATATATCACTATCAACATATATTATTTTTTTGATTTCCGGATATTTACCGAATATATATTCAAGTACAACAGGTTTTAATGTCCAACAATATTCATAAAGCTGTCTTTCTTTTTTAATATCAATTAAAGTTTTGTCTTCAAGCTTAGAAAAATCTATTATAAATGCTTTTGAAATGCCCATTTTATTGAGCAGATCATATGATTCTCTATCTACACAAAATACAAACAGCAGTCCCCTTATGTTGTTTTTTATTATTGATTCATAAAGGGCTAAAAATTGATAGACTCTTATTTTTGAAGTAATAGTGCATAAAGCAACATCCATAATCTCAATCCTTTTTTGCATATAATTTAATCTTTATAGAATCCCAGTTTTTTTTGAGTTCTAAATAATCTTTATAAGTATCTATAGCCATCCAGTACCCTTGGTGCAGATAGACTGCTAACTGTTTATCATCTACAATTTTCTTTAAAGGCTCCTGCTCAAATATGCACTTGCCTTTCGAATCATCAATGTATTTAAATATTTCTTTACGTAAAACAAAAAATCCACCGTTTATTATTTGATCTGTTGTTGGTTTTTCAACAAATCTTTGAGCTATTCCGTTTGACACTTTCAATATTCCATACTGACTCTTGGCTTTTATGCCAGTCATAGTTGCAATCTTGCCCTTTTCTAGATGGAATTCCAGAAGTTTTTTTATATTGATATCTGCCACTCCATCTCCATAGGTAAGCATGAATTCGTTTTCTTCAATATATGGTTCAATCCTTTTTATCCTGCTGCCGGTCATAGTTTCTTCCCCTGTATCTATAAAGGTTATTCTCCACTTATCAGTTCCTCTCAAAAAAGTGATTTTAAAGTCACCTTCTCTATTGTCAATAACCATATCATTATTTTTCCATGGGCTGTCCATAAAGTATTCCTTTATCTTCTGTCCCTTATATCCTATAGGTAATATGAAGTCATCAAAACCATAATGATAGTATATTCTCATAATATGCCATATTATAGGACGCCCATCTATATTTATCAACGGCTTTGGAACATCTTCAGACAGTTCTCTAATTCTGGTTCCCTTGCCTCCACATAGAATAACTACTTTCATATGTTCACCTCCTGCAGGCTACATCCTCTAATACATATTAGTACAGAACCTCCTTATATGTGTCAGTAGAGTTTTCATCATATTCCCTAGTTGATAAAACCAATACTATGGCTTTTTCATCTTCTTCATTTATTATGGCATGAGCAGTAAGCGGAGGCACTTCGATTACTATATTATCTCCTTCATGGATGGATATTTCTTCAATATACTCTTTTCCAAACCCTTTCATTGCAAACTTTATACTGCCTTTTAACACACAGAAATACTCTGTGGTTTCTTTATGATAATGATTCCCTCTTATTGCACCCTTTTCGCTGTATAATACATAGGCTTCATCTATATTGAGGTCTTTGCTCATATTGCTTTTTTTTAATATTTTCTTTAAACTCCCTCTGGAATCTTTAAAGGGAGTTATTGGTATCAACCTCATGTTCACGGTATTCATGCCTCCTAATGGCTAATTACAATCAAAATGTAATGTATTATTGTACCAATCCATAAGCCTTCGCAATCCTTCTTCCAAATTAACAGAGGGATTGTAGTTTATGAGAGTTCTTGCCTTTTTAAGATCAGGGCATCTTCTCTGAGGATTGTCAGTAAGATACTCTTTATCACTGCTTTCATTATATATAACTGTTACTTTACCAACGATTTCAGCAATTTTTTCTGCCAATTGTTTCATATCTATCTCTATTTCATCATTGCCTATATTAAAAACCTCTCCATTATACTCCGACATGAGAATTCTAATAAACCCGGCAACAGCATCGCTTATATAGCAAAAGCTTCTTGTAGGCCTGCCGTCGCTTAGAATTTCTATTATTTTGTTATATAGAGCTCCTTTAAAAAAATCAGGTATTACTCTTTTATCATCAATCTTTAAGCCAGGACCATATACATTGAAAGGTCTTGCTATTTTTACAGGTACTCTATACTGCTTCCAATAATTTATGCATAGGGTTTCCCCTAGCCTCTTTGATTCATCATAACATGCTCTAGGTCCTATACATGATACATTGCCATTATAGGTTTCACTAGTAGGAATGTGTGCTGCATCAGGATTTCCGTATATTTCGCTGGTAGACAGATAAAGCATGCTTTTTATGTTCTTTTCTTTTGCAATATCAAGCAAATTCTTGAGTCCCCATACATTCACCTCTATGGTCTCAATAGGGTACTTCCTATAAAAAGTTGGAGAAGCAATACTAGCAGCGTGAACTATATAATCAATATCTTCTGAAACTTCAATAGGTTTCGATATGTCCTTGTTTATGAATTGAAAATTGTCATTGTCTAATAAATGCACAATTCTGTTTATAGAACCCGTTTTGTAGTTGTCTATACAAATAACATTATCCGGTACAGAAAAAATATTTTTATTACAATAATCTATAAAATCTAAAAAATAGGATCCTATAAATCCTCCACTTCCTGTAATAAGCCATGTATGTCCACCTGTATGGCTAATACAATCCTTTGTACTTTCATATATCATCTCCATGTCTTTAGAAATGATATCTATAATTTCCAAAGCTATCTCCCTTTCACATTATAATAATGATAATTGCCTTTGTACCAGTCTATTGTCATCTTGATACCTTCTTCAATGGATATCTTTGGATACCAATCTAAAACTTTTTTGATTTTATCAACATTAACTTTTGGGTTCCACAAATCATTTTTTCTATATTCCAACGCACCGTATTTGACCTTTGCTTCCATATTCATTTCTTTAATTATTAATTCAACATAATACTTTAAAGGGAAGGTCATTCCACTGCCTACATTGAGAATCATATCTCTTGTTTTATTTGTCTTAGCTGCCATAAGAAATCCGTCAACAATATTGCCAACATAGCAATAATCTCTTTGCTGTAGACAAGGTGTCAGTTTTACCTCTTTGTACAATTATTATTGTATTAAATCAGTGACTAAAGTCACTGTTCGCCCCATCAATAATCATAGTTAACATAACACTTTAAACTTCATACTTTTCCAAACATCAAGCACATCATCCGGCTTCACAT
>JAAYMO010000063.1 GCA_012521375.1 Clostridiales bacterium | reverse complement strand
GGCATGGATGCCCGTTTTGCGACGTTAGAATTCTCTTTTAGATGAGCATTAGAATGTCACCTGTGACCCGTAGGGTTACCAAAGTTAATAACTGATGCGATATTATATATCCATTAGATTGCCTTTACATCAGTTACAGTGTGTGTATGTTAGATATGTGCTGAAGATATATTGTGAGCTTTGTAGCAGTTCTTAGCGAAGAACGAACTAAAAAAGCCGTGAGGCTGGCATGGATGCCACTGCAAAGAAAAACCATCGAATCTATAGCATTTCGATGGTTTTTGTATCACATTATTGATTTATGAAGCAGTTTCTCTCTTAGGCTTTCCGCTTCTTTTGCTTTGCTTTTTCGGTGTTTTCTTAGTGCCAGGTTCTAGATATACTATTTCCGGCTGTTTGTTTTCAACAACGGTGTCTTTAGATATTATACATTTATCTACATCATCCCTGGAAGGAATTTCATACATAACTTCTCTCATGATGTCTTCCAAAATAGATCTAAGGCCTCTAGCTCCGGTATTTCTTTCCATCGCCAATTTAGCAATTTCCTCCAAAGCTTCATCCTCAAACTCTAAATCTACATTATCCATTTCGAATAGCTTCTTGTATTGCTTTACCAAAGCATTTTTAGGCTCTTTTAAAATGCGTATCAATGCATCTTTATCAAGTGAATTAAGGGTCACTAAAATGGGGAGCCTTCCAACAAACTCTGGTATAAGACCATACTTAAGCAAGTCTTCAGGCAACACTTTCTCTAATATCTCGCCAATATCCTTATTGTCCCTAGTCTGAATATCAGCAATAAAGCCCATAGACTTTTTGCCTATTCTATTCATTATTATCTTATCTAATCCATCAAAGGCACCACCACAAATAAACAATATATTTGTAGTATCGATCTGAATAAACTCCTGATGAGGATGTTTCCTTCCTCCCTGAGGAGGTACACTAGCAACGGTGCCTTCAAGTATTTTTAATAATGCTTGCTGAACACCTTCGCCAGATACATCTCTAGTAATTGAAGGATTTTCAGATTTTCTGGCAATCTTATCTATCTCATCTATATAAACTATACCCTTTTCTGCTCTTTCAATATCATAATCTGCATTTTGAATTAGCTTAAGCAATATGTTTTCTACGTCTTCTCCTACATATCCGGCCTCCGTCAAGGATGTTGCATCAGCGATGGCAAAAGGCACATTAAGCATTTTGGCCAAAGTCTGAGCTAGTAGAGTTTTGCCGGAACCTGTGGGCCCAATCAGTACAATATTGCTTTTTTGAAGCTCAACATCATCATATTTGCTATCTGAGTTTATCCTTTTATAATGATTGTAAACTGCTACAGCCATTGCCTTTTTGGCTTCCTCTTGTCCGATTACGTATTTATCAAGAAATTCCTTTATATCCTTTGGTTTAGGAACATCTTTCACTTCTAGTTCCATCTCATCTTCAAATTCTTCATCAATAATTTCCTGGCAAAGCTCTATACATTCGTCGCAAATGTAAACACCCGGTCCTGCGATAAGTCTTCTAACCTGATCCTGGTTCTTACCGCAGAAGGAGCACTTTAACTGCTTCCTATCCTCAAATTTGGCCATAAATACACCTCTTTTACTTTCTCTTTGTTAAAATATCATCGATTATTCCATAAGCCTTTGCCTCTTCAGATGTCATGAAATAATCTCTTTCTACATCCTTTTCTATCTTTTCCAAAGGTTGCCCCGTTTTCTCGCTTAAAATTTTATTTAATGCTTTTTTGGTTCTTATAAGTCTTTCCGCATGAATCACTACATCTGTAGCTTGACCTCTGGCACCACCTAGAGGCTGATGTATCATTATTTCACTATTAGGTAGCGCAAATCTTTTACCCTTAGTACCTGCAGCCAATAAGAATGCTCCCATGCTCGCTGCCATACCTATGCATATAGTAGAAATATCAGGTTTAATAAACTGCATGGTATCGTATATTGCCATACCCGCAGATATAGAGCCTCCAGGGCTATTGATATATAGATTAATATCCTTCTCCGGATCTTCTGCCTCTAAGAATAGCAATTGAGCAACAACTAAAGATGCAGTTACATCATTTATCTCGCTTCCTAAAAAAACTATCCTATCTTTTAATAGTCTTGAATAAATATCATAGGATCTTTCTCCTCTATTGGTTTGCTCCACCACTATTGGTACTAGACTCATAAAAAACCCTCCTTGCCAAAGTTTACCACTACTTGCTCACACTATTGTCTACTAAAAAATCAATAGTCTTTTGTAGCTGGAGTCCTTCTTTAATATATTCAATGTCTCTTTCTCTCAATGTTTTTTTGAATTTCTCAATTTCTTGATTGTACTGTTTTGCAGTCTTTTCAATTTCTGATTCCAATTCTTCATCTGTAACTTCAATATTTTCAGCTTTTGTTATGGCTTCCATCACAAGCTGAGTTTTCACTCTATCTTCTGCTGTTTCTTTGTAAGATTCTTTCATTTCTTCATAGCTTATATTCATATATTTCAAGTATGAATCTAAATCCAACCCTTGATATCTTAATTGATAATCAAAATCTCTAATCATAGACTCAATTTGATTATCAATCATTACCTCTGGAATGTCAACCTTTGCATTTTCAACAACCTTCTTGATTACATTATTTTCATATTCATTTTTGGCTATTCTTTCAGCTTCCTCAGTCTTCTTTCTTTTTATGTCTTCTTTCAGTTCTTCTAAGGTATCAAATTCACTTACATCTTTAGCAAATTCATCATCCAAAGGCAACAATTCTTTTTCTTTTATTTCTTTAACTGTAACTTTGAAAAGGGCTGGCTTTCCTGCCAACTCTTCAGCCCTGTAATCTTCTGGGAAAGTCACATTTACATCAACTTCATTATCAATGGTTGCACCAATCAATTGCTCCTCAAAGCCTGGTATAAACTGTCCAGAACCTATTTCTAACTTGTAGTTCTCAGCAGTGCCACCGTCAAACTGTTTTTCATCTATAAATCCTTTAAAATCAATTGTAGTAATATCTCCCATCTTTACAGGTCTATCAGTTACATCTATTATTCTAGCATTTTTATTCCTTAGGGTTTCCAATTCTTTATCTACATCTTCATCTGTAACATTATACTCTTTTTTCTCAACTTCTATTCCCTTGTATTGGCCTAGCTCAACTTCAGGCTTTACAGTTACTTCCGCCTTGAACACTATGCCCTTGCCGCTTTCAATTTCAAGAATATCTATTGTTGGTCTATCAACAGGTTCTAAATTATGCTCCTCTATGGCTTGGTTATATGCATCAGGGCAAACCTCATTGATAGCATCTTCATAAAATATTCCTTCACCATAATATTTTTCAATAAGTTTTCTTGGTGCTTTTCCCCTTCTAAAGCCAGGTATATTAAATTTTTTCACATTTTTTATATATGCTTTTGCTATACCTTCTTCCAGCTTTTCTGCTGAAACTGTAATTTCTAATGTAGCAACGTTTTTTTCTAATTTCTCTAACTTAGAGCTCATCCGTATCCTCCTCATATATCAAGTAATTTTATTTTATTCGTAATCCCACTTTAACCACTTTATTATAACATACTTGCTTTCCATATCAAGTATTTTTGCTATTTTTCTCTATGTATCTTTCATTATATACATCTTTCACTATTATATCCGATGATAAGCTTATACAATTAATAAAGAACCAATAAATATTATTTATTATTATATCATACCTTTTTATTAATAATGATTAATTATTCAGTTATTTTGGCTGAATATTTCTGATTAAAAATATCAGGACGGTTATAAAACCGCCCCTTCAGTAATAGAAAATCGCATATTATCACAATCCATAAAAGCTTCAACGCCTATGGGTATGGTTATATTGGGTGAACAGTGACCAATTTTATACCCGGATAATATAGGCTTGCCACAAGGAACAACTATATCCTCGATAATTTCATCAATAGTCAAACTTCCTTTTCCTTCCTCAGGTTCACAATCTGTAAAGTCTCCAATAATTATACCTACAGCGTCTTTAAATTTTCCTCCAAGTTTAAGTTGTAAAAGCATCCTATCTAAATTATAAGGCCTCTCTCCAATTTCTTCTATCAATAGAATCTTTCCTCTAGTATCTATCTCATAAGGGGTACCCATAGTATCTGCAAGCAAGGAAAGATTTCCACCTACTATTTTACCTGAAGCGCTACCTTTATTATATGCTTTAATAGGCACCTCAGGTGGATTCTTAATTTCTCCCATAGGTTCTGGATTCATAATAGCTTTTTCTAAATAAAGATGACTTAATTCATCTAAACCATCTTTTGCAAAGCTTGCAACCATCGGGCCATGAAATGTAATAAGACCTGTTTTTTGCAAAAAAGCAGTATGTAATGCGGTGATATCGCTGTAACCGACAAACACCTTTGGATTGCCTTTTATCAATTCATAATCAATCTTATCCAGCAACCTCATGGTGCCATATCCACCTCTTATACAAAATACTGCATCTACTTGGCTATCTTCAAACATCGTATTTATATCATGAACTCTCAACTCGTCACTGCCAGATAAATAGCCTATTGATTCAAATAAGGATTGCCCCCATTTAACATTATAACCAGCAGCTTCTGCCCATTTTATGCAAGCCTTGGCTCTTTTTTTGGAAACAGGGCTAGACGGTGCTATTAAACCAATGGTATCTCCTTTTCTTAAGGCCTTTGGTTTCAAAATTCTCACTCCCTGTATACACTATTCATTATCTCAAGACAGTTACATTTAGGATTCTCAATTTTCTCCATATAATCGGATAAAGGACAAGGACCTGTTACATGCTTAATATTTTTACATACTTTAACAATAATGTCAAATGAATTGTCTAAATCCTTTTTATCCATATTTAGCAAAGCATTAAATACATCTGAATTTTTGTAATATAATCTCTTAGTGCTGTCCAACACGTCTATACCTTTTTGTGTAATACGCACCCTTACCACACGTTTATCCATTTGATCGATCTGCTTCTCTACATAACCTTCTTTATCCATTCTATTTACCAGTTCAGTCACAGTAGACATATGCCAAAGGCCTTTTTCAGCAATCATTGACATTGTACATTCTCCGTTTTCTCTAAGTATAATAAGAAGCTTAGATTGAGGGTATGTGAGTCCTCCTAGCTGGACAATCTTTTCCCAATCATCTATCATACATTTATTTAAGCTGAGATATATATAGTTTAGCTTATGGATACATACTACGGCTTCTTCTCTTGTCATTGTGACCCCTCCAAAATTATTTTGTATACTTATATCATACATCATTTGTTTGTTATTTATCAAGCATATTTATTAAAATTATACCTTTTTTACGCATATTTTTTGTAGTAAAAATATATTAATATAGCTAATGACTTGACATTAATGTGATGTTTAATCATTAGCTATTATTATCCATATTTTTTATATAATGACAATCATTGTTTCTCCGGTGTTACTCGTTTAACAATATTGTCAAGTTCATCTTTAAAGCTTTCTATGGGTTTTCCATTCCTCAGTTCTCTGGACATCCTTGTTATTTTCTCAACAAAATCGGCATCCGCACTAACATATACAGTTGTTATGCCAGGATCTGCATTTCTAACAGCATTAGCTACCTGCTCCTTGATGCTTTGTATTTTAGTGATACTATCAATATTTTCATTTATATCTAAGTTTACTCCTACATATGCTATATCTCCATTGATAACAACAGCAGAATTATTTATTCCTTGGACTCTTTGAACTGCATGAGCAATTCTGTCGGCTTCTGTGGCAGGTGTACCTAATTCAGGGCTATAACTTCCGCTATTATTTCTATTGTTATTGGAATTATTGTCATAAGTAGTATCTGGTATCCTTCTTACTGCACAGCCAGAAAAAACAGATGTAATCAATATTATAACAAGCATGAGTTTTGGTAAATTCCAAAAAAATTTCATATATTCACCCCTTTATTTCTCTATCAATAATATTTTTTGGCTTTGTAAAGTTAACATGAAAGAATAGCACCCGAAAATGGCCAATAGCTTCATGCCACAAGCAAGAACTCC
>JAAYMO010000062.1 GCA_012521375.1 Clostridiales bacterium | reverse complement strand
TAGCATAGCTATTTTAATATTGCCTTTTTTAGTTAATCTTATACAAATTTATACTTAAATATTGGAATTTGTTACACCAATGCAATATACAATATTAACATACCCTCTGCTATCTGTCAATAAAATTAGCTTATTTTTATAATGTTTTTTATCCCTGAATAATATTCTGTCGATTTTTCCCGGGAAATATATTTTTTTCTACATAAAAAGCATCACATTATTAGCCCAAAACAGATAATGTCCCTATTTCATCCAAGCTAATTGTCTAGAAATCCAATAAACTTTCTCCAGTTAGTAAGATAAAAAATTCTTGCTGAATTGTTTTTACAACAAGACTGAGTTTCGAATTGTATTTCCTATGCATTTTAATAAAGGTTATAAAAAGAGCCGCTTCTATGCGGCTCTCATCTATTTTATTTCTATTGTAGCACCAACTTCGTCGAATTTTGCCTTTATCTCGTCTGCTTCTTGCTTGCTTACGCCTTCTTTGATTGGCTTTGGAGCATTATCTACAAGTTCTTTTGCATCCTTCAATCCAAGGCCTGTTACTTCTCTAACTACCTTGATAACTTTGATCTTTTCTGCGCCAACAGCTGCTAATACCACATCGAATTCTGTTTTCTCTTCAGCTGCTGGTGCAGCAGCTGCTGCTGGACCTGCTGCAACAGCTACAGGAGCTGCAGCAGTTACACCAAATTCCTCTTCAATAGCTTTCACTAACTCTGATAATTCTAAAACAGTCATGTTTTTTATTTCTTCTATAAATTTTAAAGTTTTTTCACTTGCCATTTTATTACCTCCTAATTAAGCTTCCGCTTCTTTTTTTTCTTTTATAGTATTTAATACATATGCTAAATTTCTTAATGAACCCTGCAATGCACCAAGTAGCATAGCGATAAGAACCTCTCTTGATGGTAAATCTCCAAGAGCTTTTACAGCCTGTGCATCCATCAATTTTTCTTCAATATAGCCTGCTTTAACTGCTAAAGGCGCTTTAGGATTTTCTTTCAGGAATTGATTTATTACTCTAGCAGGCGCTACAACATCATCATATCCGAAAACATATCCTACAGTACCTTCCAAAAATTCATCTAATTTTTCTATGCCCAACTCTTGAGCAGCTCTTTTGAAAAGGGTGTTCTTATATACTTTATATTCAACACCTTCTTCTCTGAACCTTCTTCTTAACTCAGTCACTTCTGCAACATTTATTCCCTTATAATCAACTAACAAAAGTGAATTTGCCTTCTGTAATTTTTCTTTTACTTCATTTACTATTAGCTTTTTGTTTTCCAGGTTTCTAGACATTACCTACACCTCCTCTTGTTGAGATCAGGGGTCTTTTGCGCATACAAAAGACCTCTCCGTAGACGTAGAGAGGCCCTATTTATATAATCAAAACCTCGGTAGGAAATTAAGCAAAATGCACCTACTGTCTACGGTAATATATTCGATTTCAGTCTCTACCATTAATCAAGAACATGGAGAGGGTTAACTTTGATTCCAGGTCCCATTGTGCTGGTAAGAGTAACACTCTTCAGATACGTACCCTTCGCAGCTGCGGGTTTTGCCTTTATTACAGCTTCCATCAAAGTTTTAAAGTTTTCGTATAACTTCTCAGTTCCAAAAGACACTTTGCCTATAGCCACATGCACTATACTTGTTTTGTCAACTCTATATTCAACTTTACCGGCTTTTATTTCTGCTACAGCTTTTGCTACATCAAAAGTTACAGTACCGGATTTTGGATTAGGCATTAGCCCTTTAGGTCCAAGAAGCTTACCTATTCTTCCAACTACACCCATCATATCTGGAGTAGCAACAACAACATCATAGTCAAACCAATTCTCATTTTGTACCTTTGCAACCAATTCTTCAGCACCAACAAAATCTGCTCCTGCTTGTTCTGCCTCTTTAGCTTTTTCTCCCTTTGCAAATACTAAAACCTTTAACTTTTTACCTGTTCCGTGAGGTAGTACAACAACACCTCTTACCTGTTGATCAGCATGTCTTGGATCAACACCAAGCTTAACATGAACTTCCACAGATTCATCAAAATTTGCTTTAGCCGTCTTTTGAACTAATTCCAATGCTTCCTTTGGGTCATATAGTTTTCCCCTATCAATTAGTTTTAAACTATCTTTATACTTTTTTCCTCTGAACATTTTCTTACCTCCTTGTGGTATAACGGAATCTAATTTCCTCCCACTTAATCTTAATCTTCAACAACAACTCCCATGCTTCTTGCTGTTCCAGCTACCATTTTCATGGCTGCTTCTAGGCTGCCAGCATTTAAATCAGGCATTTTTAGCTCTGCAATCTCTTTTATTTTTTCTTTAGATATCTTAGCTATCTTATTTCTATTTGGTTCTCCAGAACCGCTTTCAATTCCAGCGGCCTTCTTTATTAAAACAGCAGCTGGCGGAGTTTTTGTAATAAAAGTAAAGGATCTGTCTTGGTATACGGTAATAACAACAGGAATTATCAAGCCAGCCTGTTTTGAAGTCCTTTCATTGAATTCTTTGCAGAATCCCATGATATTAACACCATGCTGACCTAGAGCTGGACCTATTGGCGGGGCTGGTGTAGCTTTTCCAGCTGGAACTTGTAGCTTTATTACCCCAGTTACTTTCTTAGCCATTGTTGCACCTCCTCTCACGGATTAATCCTATATGGAATCTTAATTATTATTTAAAAGTTTCTATCTGAGAAAACTGTAATTCAACTGGAGTTTCTCTACCAAACATAGAAATCAATACCTTAACTTTTTGCTTTTCATTATTAATATCAAGTATTACTCCTACAAAATCTTCAAAAGGTCCGGATATAACTTTAACACTGTCACCAACATTGGCATCTAGCTTAACTGGAATCTTTTCAACACCCAAACTCTTTACTTCTTCATCTGTGAGAGGCACCGGTTTTGATCCTGGTCCTACAAATCCAGTCACACCCCTGGTATTTCTTACTACATACCAAGATTCATCAGTCATTATCATTTTGACAATAACATACCCAGGGAAAATCTTTTTTTGTGTAACCTTCTTTTTACCATTTTTTATTTCTATCTGTTCTTCTACAGGTACCTTTACTTCAAAGATAACATCCTGCATATTTCTGTTTTCCACAATCTTTTCAATATTAGCCTTAACCTTATTCTCATAACCGGAATAAGTATGAACCACGTACCACTTGCCCCTATCTTCCATTGATAAACCGACCCTGCATCAATTGCAAAGGTCTTTCCTCCTTTTATTATAATTCATAAAATATCACAAATACTTTCGGTGTTTTATCTCCATTAAACAGATTTTGCATAGGGATGTATCCTTATCTTCTCAAAAATAAATCCAATCCCTTTGCAAACACTAAATCTACAAGCCATAATGCCAAGCCAATAACAACTATAGAGATTATAACTACCTGAGTATGCTGTAATACTTCTTTCTTCTCAGGCCAGCTGACTTTTTTCATCTCAGCCTTAGTTTCTCTAAAATATCTTTTGATACTGAACTTCTTAGCTGTATCTGTCATTTTATCACACTTCCTTTACAGCCTATTTTGTTTCTTTGTGGGTAGTATGTTTTCTGCAGAATCTGCAGTATTTGCTCAATTCTAATCTGTCAGGATCATTTTTTTTATTTTTCATCATATTATAATTTCGCTGCTTGCATTCGCTGCATGCTAAGGTTATCTTAACTCTCACCAATGGCACCTCCCAACATTAAGGTATAAATTATGCACAACATAATATTATATAGCATAATTCGGGCTACCTTAAAAATCTATCATAATTTATTCCCTATGTCAATAATTTGTATTTAACCAAATATCATAATATTTAATATAGTGATAGTGATAATGTTAATATATATATTGAGTATTGCCAAAGGACTTTGTTTTAATACTCTAATAAAAGACCAGGTAAACCTGGTCTTTTGCTAATCAAACCATATTAAACCAATGATATCCAGTAAGAAGGAAAATTCTCATTAACAGCGGTGTGCCTATGCAATTTACTCTATTCTATTATAGAAGCAACAGCACCTGCGCCTACTGTTCTTCCGCCTTCTCTTATAGCAAATCTTAAGCCTTCTTCTATTGCTATAGGTGTTATAAGCTTTATTGTCATCTCTACGTTGTCGCCAG
>JAAYMO010000061.1 GCA_012521375.1 Clostridiales bacterium | reverse complement strand
TGGAAAAAACGTGAAGATTTCTTGGATATAGTATCGTCTTTTATTAGAGTAAGCAATTTGGCAAAAAAAGCAGAGAGTTCTCAAGTTAATACTGAACTATTATCTGAAGCGGAAGAAAAACTATTATACGATTCTTATATCAATGTTAGTCATGTATTTAATGAAGCAATGGTAAAAAAAGAATACGATAATGCACTAAAGGCTATTATGACAATGAAACCTTACATTGATGACTTTTTTGATAACATAATGGTTATGGTGGAAGAGGAGAATATAAGAATAAATAGATTAGCAATTCTCAAAAGCATTGAAAATATGATGTTAGCTTTTGCAGATTTATCTATTATTGTTGTAAGTAAATAATTATATGAATTAAAGGTATGTTTTCTAAGAATGATACATACCTTTAATTTTATTATTAATAATGTGATTTATATATTGCAAAACAAGTTTTTTTTATGATAATATACATGTATGTGCTACATTATTTTAGTATTAGTATAGCACATATATTGATTAACGTATATTTTTTCATGGAAGAGGGTGATCCCGATAGAATTAACTAATAGGCAAAAAAAGATTATTGAGATTGTAAAAAAATATCAGCCAATAACAAGTGAAAATATTGCAGAAAAGCTTAATATGACAAGGGCAGCCTTAAGGCCTGACCTTACTATCCTTACAATGACTGGTTTTCTCGAAGCCCGGCCAAAGGTTGGATATTTTTATTCTGGACAGCCGATAAACAATATGTTTACTGATTTTATAAAAAATTTGAAGGTTGAGAATATCAAATCCAGTCCTGTTGTGGTTTCTGAAGATACAACTATATATGATGGTATAGTTACATTATTTCTTGAAGATGTTGGTACCATATTTGTTCATAATGAAGGCCTGCTTTCAGGAGTTGTGTCTAGAAAAGATTTTCTTAAAACTGCTCTTGGAAAGACAGACATACACAAAGTTCCTATAGGAATAATAATGACTAGGATGCCTAATATAGCATATGTTATAGATGAAGATAGTGCTTATGATGCGGCAGCTAAAATAATAAAGCATGAGGTAGATAGCATTCCGGTTGTTGAGCCAGTATCTAATGAAAGCGGCAAAAAAGGTTTCAAGATTACTGGAAAAGTATCAAAAACAAATATAACAAGACTATTTTATGAATTATGCAATGAAAAGTTAGGGGGATTGTGGTGATGGATGAAAAATCAGTAATCTATGTAATATCCGACTCTATTGGAGAAACTGCAGATCAAGTAACCAGAGCAGCCATTGCTCAATATGGGGTTATGGCGGCAGATATCAGAAGAATACCTTATGTTAGCGAAAAAGAAACAATAGAAGAACTAATCAATGAAGCAAAAAAACACAATAGCATTATTGTATATACATTGGTTATTCCAGAGCTAAAAGAATATTTTGAAAAAGAAGCTAAAAAGCAAGGTCTTGTTATTGTGGATATAATGGGACCAGTAATAGAAGCTATTTCCCATATTACAAAAACAAAGCCCACATATACTCCAGGTATTATAAGACAGTTAGATGAAGAATATTTTAAAAAAGTTGAGGCCATAGAGTTTGCTGTAAAATATGACGATGGAAAGGATCCCAAAGGTGTCAAAAAAGCAGATATTGTCATTATAGGTGTATCCAGGACTTCAAAGACTCCATTGAGTATGTACCTGGCAAATAAGAATTTGAAAGTTGCAAACATACCTCTGGTGCCAGAAGTAGAACCACCTAAGGAGTTGTATGAAATATCATCGAAAAGAGTATTCGGCTTAACTTCAAGTCCTCACAAATTGAATGTTATTAGACAAGAGAGACTAAAGGCTTTAGGATTGAGCTTTGAAGCCAACTATGCTAATATGGATAGAATTCTTCAAGAATTAGAATATGCTGAAAATATTATGAAAAAAATTGGATGTCCAATTATTGATGTGACAAATAAAGCTATAGAAGAAACCGCAAGCATTATACTGAAGATTATGAAGGAGGATAATTGATGGAAAAGCTTGTATACAGCTTTAATGAAGGTAAAGCAGAGATGAAGGATCTGTTAGGTGGCAAAGGTGCAAATCTTGCAGAAATGACTAATATTGGCCTTCCAGTACCACCAGGATTTACAATAAGCACAAAAGCATGCAATATTTACTATGAAAAAAATCAAGAGATATGGCCGGAACTTTATGATGAAATATTTGAAAAACTAGAGGAATTAGAAAAAAAGACAAATAAGAGGTTTGGTGATATAAAGAATCCTTTGCTTATATCTGTGAGATCAGGGGCCAAGTTTTCTATGCCAGGTATGATGGATACTATACTCAATCTGGGATTAAATGATGATACTGTTGAGGCAATACATAAGATTACAGGCAATGAGAGGTTTGCATATGATAGCTACAGAAGATTTATACAAATGTTTAGTGATGTTGTTATGTCAATCG
>JAAYMO010000060.1 GCA_012521375.1 Clostridiales bacterium | reverse complement strand
TAAATTTGAAACTCCAAATATAAGCATCAATATAAGCAAGAGCTTTTTTCTATTCACTTCTATAGTCCAAGTAATTAAAGGAATAGTCCCAACCGCTGAAGCAATGGCATAAACGCTTACGAGTAAACCTCTATTTGTGCATAAGATGCATTCAGCCCTTCACTCATTTGGGGAAGTATTCCTGAGGGCACTAATTCTGATAATATACCCATGAAAGTAACACTTGACATTATTAATAAAATCCACCATGGGAATTTTTTTCTTCGTTCATATTTCCTCCTCCACAACTATAAAAATATGCGGAACTACATCATGGAGCATGTAAATAGTTTTAATCATTTTTCTTATATTATTGGTTGAAAAATATGCCATGTTTCTTAACTAAAGGTTGAATAAAAGCCATAATAATACAAAGACTACTGCAAAAACGATTAATTATAATAATTGGATGTAAAAGGAGCTATGAAATTATGAAGAAATTTACCAATGGGGTTATCTATGGTCATAAAGATGCCAATGAGATTTTAGTAGATAAAGGAGTTATCAAGGGGATTGGTAAAGAACTTGGCCCAGCTGATGAAGTTATTGATTTGGGTGGGAAACTGGTTATTGCACCCTATGTAGATCCTCATCTGCATTTAGATTATGTTTATACATTATCTGAGCTTGGGGAAGAAGGTGCTGGTTCAGGAACTCTTTATGAAGCAATTGAAATGTGGCCAAAATTCAAAGAAAAGTTAACTGTAGATAGTGTTAAAAAACTTGCGCTCAAGGGAATCAAAGATGAGGTTTCTCAAGGAGTACAATATATCCGAGCACAAACAGATGTTACAGATCCAAATTTTACTGCTCTAAAAGCGATGTTGGAATTCCGAGAAGAATTAAAGGATATTGTTGAAATCCAAGTCGTAGCATTCCCTCAAAATGGAATGTACACTTATAAGGGTGGACGTGATTTAGTAGAAGAAGCTCTTAAGATGGGTGCCGATGTTGTTGGAGGATATAGTTGAACTTGCTTTGAAGTACAATAAGCTTATAGATGTTCACTGTGATGAGACAGATGACCCCCATTCCCGTTTTGTTGAGTTGTTAAATGCCCTTGTTCTTATGGAGGATTATGGAACAAAGACTACAGCGAGCCATACTTGTTCATTTGGTTCAGCAGATGATTCATACGCATATAGAATGATAGACTTGTTCAAAAAGAGCAAAATGAACTTTATATCTTGTCCAACTGAAAATGCATATCTTCAAGGCCGTCATGATTCATATCCCAAACGCCGTGGTCTTACTAGGGTAAAAGAATTCATGGAAAATGGAATTAATATTGCATTTGCGCAAGATTCAATCAATGATCCTTGGTACCCAGCGGGTAATGGTAATATGATGAATATTCTCGACAATGGTATTCATTTGGCACAAATCATGTCACCAGAACATATTCAAAAAGATTTAGATTTAATTACCTCGAATGGTGCTAAATGTTTAAATATCCAAGATAGATATGGATTGGATGTGGGCAAAGATGCAAACTTCATCGTTCTCGATGGAGACAGTCCATTTGATGTAATAAGAAATCGTGCTGGTGTTCTTGCTTCCGTTAGAAAAGGCGAATATCTATTTAAACAGAAACCGGTAGAATATGAGGTTGAGCTTGATTTAGGTGTAAAATATTAATGTAGAAAATATTAATGTAAATAAAGACACCCAAAATTAAGGGTGTCTTTTTAATTATCTAGTATTTAGCCTAAATGAATTTAAGAATAATTGGTGAAAATTATATCAGGCGGTCAATCGGCTATTGATGGACGGAAAAGATAATAAAAAATTAACTAAGGAATTTTTAAAGAAAAATAATAGTAGAGATAAAGCAATATTCGATGAAAACAAAGAAATTTATAAATTATAAGAGGGTTTGTTTGATGTACAAGGATGAACTAGTATAAAATGTATGCTAGGAGCGGGGGGAGGGAGAGCGGTGAGTAAAAAGAGTAAGGTTTGTATTATTGTTGTTATTTTTATCTTATTTATTATTCTCTTGCCATCCAGTGGATTTGCTACGAATAATGACAGTAGAAAAACTCTGGTTCTGTTAGGGAATGAAAACTTGGCTCCTATTGTTTACAAAGACAACGGAATAGCTAAAGGTGTAGCAGTTGATATTGTTAAGGCTATGGAGGATAGGATTGGTTATGAAGTCGAAGTTGTGCCAGTAAACTGGGAGCAAGCACAAAAGATGATGCTAAATGGTGATGCTGACGGACTTCTTCACATCAATCAAAGTCCTGAAAGGGATGAACTATTTGACTTCTCACGTCCCCTGCTAAAATCCGATTTTTCAATGTTTGTACAAAATGATAGCACAAGCTTAAGAAGTATTGACGATTTAAGAGGTAAAATTGTCGGAGTAGAGGCCGGTGGTTATCCAAATCTATTGCTTCAAGGATATGAAGCAATAGATATTGAAATAATAGTGGATTGGGAAACTTCCTTTAAAGCTTTAAGTACCGGGAATTTAGATGCAATTATTGTGGATCGATGGATCGGTGAATATGAGCTTGCTAATAGTAGAATAACTGGCATAAAGATTGTAGAGCCCCCCATTGAAACTCGTTATTCTAGGATTGCTGTTAGAAAAGGTGATGTTGAAACACTAAATTTGATTAACTCAGGCTTAAAAGAAATTACAGATGATGAGACTATTGATAAAATTATGGAACAGTGGCAAGGAAAAAGAGTAATATATGTAACCGAAGATTATTTCCAGACATTTTATCTACGCTCAGCCAGTCTTTTTTTATTTCTGGTAGCATTGGTTGCAATATATTTTGCAAGAAAATATCAAAAGTTAAGTAAGACGCTTGAGATTAGCGTGAAAGAGAGAACAGAGGAACTCCATCATGCAAATGAAATGTTGAAAGCAGCGAATTTGAAGCTTGAACGGATTTCAATGACAGATGGCCTGACCTCAACTAAAAATAGGAGAGCTTTTGACATTACATATAATAAAACCTGGAAAATGTGTCTACGCGAAAGGATGCCACTGGCTCTAATTATGATAGACATTGATAACTTCAAGCTCTTTAATGATACTTATGGCCATCTAACAGGTGACCAAACATTGATAAGAATCGGCGAGGTTATAAAAGGTGTAATAAAAAGACCCGGTGATCTTGCAGCGCGTTACGGTGGTGAGGAATTTGTGGTCATGCTCATGAATACTACTGCAGAGGGCGCGACAGTGGTTGCCGAGGAAATTCGAACAAGAATTGAAGAGCTAGGAATAGTAAACAGGGAAACAAAAAACGTTGTAACAGTCAGTCTAGGTGTAGCATCAGTTGTTCCTGATAATGAGATGGAGCCTAATGAGCTTATTGACGCAGCGGATAGAGCATTATACAAGGCCAAGGAATATGGCCGCAACAATGTTACGGTTTGGGAAAGTTAACAAGAATAAACAGATAATTCAACAAGGTAAATCCACCTAGTCAATGTTTTGTCATAACTAGAGTGGACTATAAGCTGGTTGATATGTTTCCGTCTACCGGTTGAGAAGTAGGAGTATTCAAAACACTGATAAATAAAGGGTTTCCGGACATTGAACTTTCCTCATGGCGAATTTGCAGATGATGTTAATAAATGTTGTATTTTTATCCTTTGAGGTATACTGATACTCACAGAGTGACAAGGCTAGTTTATCTTAGTGCGGATATCAAAAAGCCTCGGCAAGGTGATGTGCGCAGTGGGGAGGGGGAGCAGGTGCAGGCTAGAGTTAT
>JAAYMO010000059.1 GCA_012521375.1 Clostridiales bacterium | reverse complement strand
GTTTATTTCTGTTACTGAAAAAACTCTAACACCCTCTATAACTCTTTCTTGCATATATTGCTCCTCCTATTGCATTATCCGTTGCATATTCTCGATTGGCAAATATAGTATTTATATTATAAGCCTTTAGTTTATGGCTATTTTCCAAATATTCTTTTATTATAGTATTTGACGATACTCCGCCTATTAAAAGAACCTGATTCCAATAAAAATTCCTTTTCGAATTAATTAGAGTTTCTTCTATTGATTTAGCGATACTGATAAATATTGCCTTAGATAAAGAGGCCTTATCTAAGCATCCTTTTTCAACTAATTTTTGGGCATAGGTTTCTGGACCTGAAAAACTCATATATTCTCCTTTAACCGACACAGGTATAACTATATCAACATTCTTTGCATTTCTAGAAAGCATGTCCATTTCCGCTCCGCATGGGAAATTCAACCCCATAGAAACTCCAACTCTATCAATAAACTGGCCTGCATTCAAATCAGAAGAGCCTCCTATTATTTTTATACTCAACCTTTCATTCTCCATAGTAACATACAATAATTCTGTTGTACCACCAGATATATGATAAACTGCTATAGGTTTATTAGGGTAAAACTTACTAGACCATAATCCAGCATAGATATGGTTTTCTTGATGTGATAATACATAAGCAGGTATATTCAAGGTGTACATTAAAATGTTACCAACATGCAAGCCACTATTGAAAACAGGCATATACGAACACTCATTATTTCTTGGCTTTGAACTTATACCTATAGCTTTTATCTCACTAGGTTTTATGTAACTAAATAATTCTTTAATAAGTTCATCTAGATTTTTTATATGTTGGAAAAAAGCCTCAGATTGTCTAATGCCTCTATTGCCTGGCTTTACTTTAAGCATTATTCTTTTATCTTCTATTATATTTTCCTTATCGTCCACTATCCCTATAGAGGTAGTATAGCAACTTGTATCAATACCCAAATAATACATTATTTATTCACCTTGCTTGCAAAAATCTCTTACAACTTTTCCTAACACACCATTTATAAAACTTCCAGAATCATCAGTGCCAAATTTCTTCCCTAATTCCACAGCTTCATTGATTGCAACACTAACAGGTACATCTTTTGAATACAATATCTCATATAAAGCCATTCTAAGAATAGTTAAATCAACCTTAGCTATTCTGTCCATAGTCCATGATTTTAAACTTTTATTGATTAAGCTGTCAATGGTTTCTGTATTTTCAAGAGTACCCATAACTAAATTGTAAAAGAATTCTTTATCATTATCACTAAGCTTACCTAGTTTAGAATCATCTTCTTCATCTTGAGCAAAGAATATATTATCTTCTTCAAATGCTTCTTTTATATAACTATTTATACAATCTTTATTGAAATTATAGCTAAATAACATTTTAAAAGCACTTTGTCTTATTAAGCGCCTGTTCATAAAAGTTAAGTCCTCCTTATTTCTTCCCTTGAATATTTATTAATCTTTCTATGAATTCTACTATATCTTCTTTATTATCAACTTTTTTACCAATATGATACCCTATTACAATGCATATTGACAGAATAATTGTTTTTATAAATCCCAAAGTTAGTAATAGTATACCAATAAAAAATCCTAAAAGGGTGCCTATTATTTTCCCCTGATGATTTATAAGAAAAATCATCAACTTATCTTTATTCATATCTAGCCTACCCTTCTTTTGCTATAATTATTTGATTCTTCAACTACTACAATCACTTCTTTTATGGTTATTTCAGTAGTAGTTTCAACAACTTCTCTAACATTTTTTTGTATAAGCTTAGTAACTTCAGGTATAATAGTCCCTGTTGCAAGAACAACAGTTATAATTATTGAAATACCACTCTTGTCGTCGTTAATTTGAGCTTTTGCTTCTTTTATAGAGTTAATACCTTTTATACTCGAAAGTGCTACTGATTTTATTGTGTCAAAAGATATTTTTACTTTTCCATATTCTGTATTGTTAGTTATATAGTAATCATAAGTACTTCCAGACTCCATAGCATTAAAAGTAAATTTTATTGATAAAATAAGCGTAAATATAGCAAACAAAGTAATTACATCGCTTTCAAAAATAAACCTTCCCAATGCTTCTTCGTACTGTGCAGGGATAAAAGGGAAAGCTAATAATAATAATGCCAATGAAAAAACAGCTACAATAATTGCAAAAATCAATAGAACAAGTCTATTTAATGCACTCATATCTTATCTCTTATCTCCTTTCGTATAAATATTTAAACTAACCCTCTGAACTATTTTCAGAGGGTTAGTTTTTCATGTTATTTAAATCTAGGAGTTACATCTTCTTCCTTACTTTCTCTCTCTATGTTAACACCCTGGATATGAATATTAACTTCTATTACCTTTAGACCTGTCATAGTTTCAACAGCCTTTTTTACATTTTCCTGGACCTGCCATGCAACATCCGGGATTCTTACACCATAATCAACTATAACAAATAAATCTATAGCGGTTTCTTCATCACCGACTTCTACTTTAACCCCTTTAGAAGGACTTTTTTTCCCTAACATTTCTGTTATACTATCTGCTATACCACCGCTCATGCTGACAATTCCTTTAACTTCCTTTGCGGCAATTTCAGCTATTACTGCAACCACATCATCAGCTATTCTAACAGCTCCATAATCATTTATATTGTTCTCAGCTTCCAAATTTTGCACCCCCAAGTATATTTGAGATTTTTACTTATTATGTATTATAGCAGAATAGGATGCTATTTACAAATATAACTAATCTTTTAGCATTATTTTTATATTGCTTGCTGGGATCTTTGTCTTTGTCATAACTATATCTTGTATCTTAGCAACACTGGCAGGCGTTAATTCTTTGGCAGCTACTACAACAGTAGCACTATCATCTGTTAAAAATACTAATGCATCATCAAATCCGCGTGCCATGATAAGGTTTTCTATTATCATCTCTTTTTCTGTCAATGCAACTATTTTTACAATTTCTTCTTGAGCCAATGTTTTGAACGTGGGTTCAGCTTTATCGCTATTTATTATATTTTGCCACATATCATATTCTTTAGTTCGATTTTTATCTCTTTCAAGCCTATATTCTGTGAAAAATGAAGACACTTCATCTTTATCTTCTACATCCCTGCTTTCTATAACTGTAATACTACTTTCTGTTCCTTCGTTAATAACATCAACTACCTCATCTTCCTTCATGAACTCTGATAAATCACTCTCATAAATATCAAACCCCATTGTATCATATTTTGTACTCATAAAAATATTATAGGCATATCCTATTACAAATAACATCAAAACAAGTGAAGAAATAGCAATTGTCTTTCTGCTCAACTTTATTTTCATATATTATACCCCCTATTTACTTGTTTCTAGTACGGTTACCCTATATGCAGGTATATCAAGTACTGTCTGAACCGCCTGACTTATTTTTCTTTTTACCTTTGAATCCCATGCACCTTCTGCTACAACAATTACCCCCTTGATTTCTGGATTGATTTCTTTAACTATTAAGGGCTCTGAACTACCCCCCTGTTGATTAACCATAACAGTTTTATCATCCATGCTGGATTCGTTTATTATTCTTGTGCCTCCTGCAGTATCTTTCTCATCTGTTACTTTGTCTACTATCGATTTATCTTTTTGTGCTACAAGTTCTTTGCCGCTTTCATATGTAATCATTACAGATACCTTACCTGCTCCCGCTATTTTGCTTAGTATTCCAGCTAGTTCCTCTTCTAATTTTTCCTCATAATAATATTCAGCATTTGATTTGTATGAAACTGGCCTTTGGTTATTTAATTCATTATTTTCTTCTACAGAATTTTTGCTTTTATAGGTAATACCTTTATAAAAGTTAGATACAATGACTAATACAATGCCCATAAAAAGTAACATCAATAGATTATTATAAAGTTTTTTATTATTTTCAATTCCCAGTTTTTCCTTAATCCATTCCAGTATTTTCATATTAAAACCTCCTAATTATTCTCAACAGAGAGTTTCACTTGTATATTATCTTTTCCAATATTAAGTATATCGCCCAACAAAGTTTTAACATCTTCAGTTGATTTCTTTTCATTGAAAGTATATTCTGTTTCTTCCTTATAAATTACATTTTCTCTATTGCCAATTTCTACATTTTTGATTTTTTCAATCTGACTATTTTTGTCTTCCATATTCATAATTACTAAAACATTATTTATCATTCCATATTTATTACTCTCATAGTTTGTATTAATATCCAAAATTACATCAATATTAGTTTTATCTAGAGAGGTTTTATATGATACTGCTGAAATAATTTGTTCTTTCAACCTGGACTCATAGATTTCTATTGCTTTTAATTTCTGATAACTGTTTAATACTTCAGTATCAATCAATTCTTTTTCACCATTTAATACTATGCTTGTTTCTTTATAGCTTTTATAAAAATCATCAGAGATATTTTTTATATCTGTAAAAGGCTTGATAATAGTTATTAGTATAAAAGTTCCTATGATTACTTTCACATATTTTTTTATACTTCCTTCGGGTAATATAACGTCAGTTATGATTACAAATATGGTTACTATTACTATATTTATGATCCAATTTCTCAAAAAATCTATCAATAAAACCACCTACCTCATCATAACTGTAATATTTCCAATTCCCATAATAATTGTTATTGAAATAAAAAATAATATACCAACTGCTAATACACAGCAAAACATGATAAATATTGATGTGCTTATATCATTCATACATTGCACTAATTCATCATCCACTATAGGTTGTATCAATGCCGCTGCAATTCTGTATATAGCAAATATAGAAAATATTTTTATTAATGGGAATGAGCAAATTAATAAAAGAATTAAAAGCCCAACTATGCTAATACCGTTTTTTATTATCAATGAACAACTGACTACAGTATCAAATGCCTCCGACAAAAAGTCACCTATAATCGGTATAAAACTATCTACCGCAAATTTTGCTGTTTTTGCTGCAACTCCATCAAGAGATGATGATGCTAAACCTTGAATAGAGATTATACCTGTGAAAATAGTAAGCATAATTCCTAAAATACCTACTGCTATACTTCTTACTAGAGAAGCTAACTTTGATATTTTTACCTTATCAGAGATGTTGTTAATCATAGACAAAACTGCAGAAAATATGATCATAGGTATTACAGTTACTTTGATAATTGTTGCTATAAAAGTTAAGGAAGTATAAACTATAGGTTGAAATAATGCTGATGAAGTTATCCCTCCTACTGTCAGAAGCAATGTAATGAGAGTTGGCAGCAATGCTTGCATAAAGTTAACCATTTTATCGATAGTATCTATACATAGTTTGCTGACGATTGCAAAACTTCCAATAGCCAGAGTTATGATAATTACATAACAGGCGCTATAAGCCAATTTACTAATAGCATCACTATCAAAACCCTTATGTAGATTTTGAAGCAGAGCACAGAAAACAGATAATATAATAATTTTTCCAAGTAGATCAATATTGCCTAGCAACTCTTTCCACATGGCCAGCCATAGCTTGTCAAGAATTTCTTTGAAAGAAAATAAACCTGAATCTGTATACAATGACTTTATAAAATCCTTTATATTTATCTCAGCAACCGCACCCTCAGTAGCAATGACAATATCATCGATAAATCTCTGCAGTTCTTCTAGATTCAACAGTTTTAATTGTTCCTCTATAAGATAATCCATCTCATCTGCATGTACATTTACTACTAGAATTAAAATAATACATACTATAGTGAGTATATTTCTCAT
>JAAYMO010000058.1 GCA_012521375.1 Clostridiales bacterium | reverse complement strand
GTCGTTTTGTTGGCGGTCCTATGTACTATATTGAAAAAGGCTTGAAGATGAAATGGTTGGCCTATGTATTTGCGGTGTTTGGTGCAATTGCTGCTTTTGGTATAGGTAACATGGTTCAGTCAAACTCAGTTGCCGCATCTCTTGAAGTATCTTTTGGAGTAAATAAGTTAGTGACTGGTTTTTTATTAGCAATATTATCAGCTATAGTAATAATCGGCGGTATCAAGAGAATCGGGCAGGTTACAGAAAGACTGGTACCCTTTATGGCAGCATTCTATGTTATAGGAGGTCTATATATTATTATTATTAACATATCTCATATAGGAGAAGCCTTTGGTTTGATATTCGGCAGCGCATTTACTGGAAGTGCTGCGGTAGGTGGTTTTGCAGGTTCAACTATGAAGATAGCTATGACAAGAGGTATTGCTCGTGGAGTATTCTCCAACGAAGCAGGTCTTGGTAGCGCTCCAATAGCTCACGCTGCGGCAACTACCGATCATCCGGTTCGCCAAGGTCTATGGGGAGTATTTGAAGTATTCGTTGACACAATAATTATTTGTTCAATAACTGCTCTTTCAATCATAATGTCAGGAGTATGGAGCAGCGGAGCAACTGGTTCAGAGCTGACAACATTGGCATTTGATAAAACTATTCCAGGCATAGGGGGATATATAGTATCTATAGGTATACTGTTATTTGCATTCTCTACTATATTAGGTTGGGCTTATTATGGGGAGCGTTGCGCAGAATACATTTTTGGACCTAAGGTTAACATGATATATAGAATTATATGGATACCTTTCATAGTAATAGGTGCTATAGGTGGTTTGAATGCTCTTTGGGACTTAGCAGATACACTTAACGGTTTGATGGCCATTCCTAACTTAATAGGAGTATTAGGACTAAGTGGTGTTGTGATAAAGCTTACTAAGGATTTTTTTACCAGTGAGCTAAGTGAGTCAAGTAGTAATATAGATGTTTAAATAAATAATAAGCGAGGGCAAATCATACCCTCGCTTATTATTTATGGGCATTTATATAATCTTCAATCAGTCTGTCATAGGCCTCCATAAGCCTTTGGATTGTTTCATTTTTGGTAGAATCAAATAACTGATTATCTACTTTAGATATCGGGAGAACTTTTGGTGAAGTACCAGTTATAAACAATCCATGGCATTGTTTTAAAAAGGATTTATGTATAGATTCTTCAATAGTTTTAATATTCAGTTTATCAGCTAGTTGAATTATACGGGCTCTAGTAACACCTAAGAGTATATCCTGCTTTGGAGGAGTGTATAGTATGTTATTTTTGACAAAAAATACATTGGATTTACTGCCTTCTGTTATATTGTCATCTTCATTTAATAATAGAGCCTCATAAGCTCCATGCTTCTCCAATTCTTTATTGATTACTTCTCTTAATTGTAGGTTTTGCACCTTGGCATTTGGATTTTTCCTTGTAGCTTTAAATAATATAGTGTTAATACCCTTTTTATAAAGTTCTGGTTTTGGATAATTGCTTTTGATAAAAAACATAGAATAGTTTGGTTTTCCCGAAGTATCTTTATAAACAATTACTTTTAAATTCTTATAAGGTTTATTATTTATATCTATAAGCTTTTTTATGTCTAATTCTATTTTATCAATTAAATCTGATATATTCATACCAATCATATTGGTGGATTTTATTAATCTATTGTTATGCTCCTCTAGGAATAATGGTACACCATCTATTACTCTTATCACTTCATAAACTATTTCTGATGAAAAAGCATATGAAATAGGTTGAGTTTTATTATTAATTATATTTCCATTATATATGGAATAAGTTTCAATAAGCTCATTTTTCATATCATCATCTCCAGTATATTATTTAGTTTTTTATTTGTATTATACCACAAATTAACGTAGCGTATATTAAGCATATTACCAGTATAATAATTTGTAAATCTTATATATAGGGCTTCAAAGCCGCAATTAATAATATTATTTAAAATATGTAAAGTTTTGCATATAATTAAAATAAGAGAGGAGTGGGTAATAATGCCTAATTCGTTGGAAGTATTGTTAAGAATTTGTGTTGCAGCTATATTAGCAGGTTTAGTTGGATTAGAAAGAGAGACCGCGAAACGTCCTGCAGGCTTTCGAACTCATATATTAGTGAGTATAGCATCATCTTTGGTTATGATAGGAAATCTTTATGCATTCGAACTGTTAAAACATCAAACAAATATGGATCCAATGAGATTAGGAGCTCAAGTTATAAGTGGTATTGGCTTTTTAGGTGCAGGGACTATAATAAAAGAAGGGGCTACCATAAGAGGTCTTACTACTGCAGCAAGCTTGTGGTCTGTTGCATGTATCGGTCTAGTCTGTGGCTTAGGATTTTATGTCGGTGCTATTTCTGCAACCATATTTGTATTGATATCCCTTATAGTTTTAAATAAAATTGAATATATTATCAATAAGAAAAATGCATATATACATCTCACTATAAAATCCATAGATAAACCAGGTCAGCTAGGCAAGATCGGGACAGAACTTGGCAATCTGAATATAACAATAAAGAATATTGCAATTGAACCTATAGATGATTATAACGTCATAATAAAACTCATGCTAAAAGGCTCAAAACATGTAAAAGTAGATGAAATAATGAATTCAATCAGTCTTATTGAAGATGTGAGCCTAATAGAGATATTATAAAAATTCTTTCACATTAAAAAATAATAGTGTATAATATTTACAACTGCATTATTAGATGTGGTTAATAATATAAAGAGGTACAAAAGAAGATGGGCAAATACGATAGGATAAATATTTATAAGAGGTTTGCAGTTATGGGAGGGACCTTTGACCCGATACATTATGGTCATTTAGTAACTGCAGAAGCTGTGAGAGATAATTTCAAATTACAGAAGGTACTTTTTATGCCTACAAAAAATCCTCCTCATAAGATGCATAGGCTTACCACTGATTCATACCACAGATATCTTATGACTGTCCTGGCTACTATTACAAATCCATATTTTGAAGTTTCACGGTTAGAGATTGAAAGAGAAGGTATTACTTACACTGTTGATACAATCAGAGAGTTGCGTCAAATACATGGAGAGGATGCAGAAATATTTTTTATAACTGGTGCAGATGCAATATTAGAGATACTTACTTGGCATAATGTAGATGAACTTCTAGAAATGTGTGAATTTGTAGCTGCTACAAGGCCGGGATTTTATGATAATGATATGAATAAAAAACTTGAGGAAATCAAGTCTAAATATAATAAGGAAATACATCGTATTGAAGTTCCTTCCTTAGCTATTTCGTCTACAGATATTAGAAATAGGATAAAGAATAATAAGACAATAAGATATTTGCTGCCAGAATCTGTAGAATACTATATTAGAAAGTATAATTTGTATATAGAGTAGAGGTTAAACAATGCTGGAATTGAATGACATACACAATTATTTAGAGAAGCATATGTCACAAGAAAGATATATGCATTCAATAAATGTTGCAAATATTGCGTGTTCATTTGCTAAACATTACGGTATTGATGAAGGTAGAGCTAAATTAGCAGGACTAATACATGATTGTGCTAAGGAAGAAAAGTATGATAATTTAGTTTACTATGCGCGAAACTGTGGCTTTTCCATAGATCAAGAAAGCTTTGAAATACCTCAGGTATTGCACGGCCCTGCATCTGCTTATATCGCAAGAAGGGTGTTAGGAGTGGAGGATGAAGAGATATTGTTATCCATCAGGTATCATGTTACAGGAAGAGAAAATATGACTTTTATGGAGAAGATTATTTATGTAGCAGACTATATAGAGCCTTCTAGAAAATTCCAAGGTATAGAAAAGGTTAGAACTACAGCCTACGAAAATATTGATAAAGCTTTGCTAATTGCATTAGATCAAACTATTATGTATATTATAGAGAGAAAAGGGCTGCTTCATCATGACACAGTCAATGCAAGAAACTATTTAATCAAAAATTCCTAACAATTATGAATGGAGTGTTATCATGAAGAGATTTATAGTAATTTTTGCAATATCGTTTTTTGCTTTTGCTTTAATTATAGGTGGTATTACTTATTATTATCTCGGTAAGTTTCAAGCCGACGACTCTCATTTTGCCCAAATAATTGAAGATAACCCTGATTTACAACCGCCAAGTGCTAAAGATGACCCTATTGTAAATTTTCTTGTAATGGGCATTGATGACGCAAGATCTGATTTTATGATGGTGTTCAGATACAATAAAGATAATCATAAAGTAGCTATCATATCCATTCCAAGGGATACAAGAGTTTATATTAAAAACTATGGTTATAATAAGATTAATTCGGCAGTGGCAAGAAAAGAGGGAGCTCTTCTAGCCATGGATACTGTGGGAGAGCTTTTGGATATACCCATTCACTATTATATAGAAATGGATTTTAAAGGGGCAGAGAAAATAATTGATATTATGGGCGGCGTAAAGATAAATGTACCTATGGACATGAAATATGATGATCCAACTCAAAATCTTCATATTAACATAAAGGCTGGAGAACAAATATTAAATGGAAAGAAAGCGGTACATTTTGTAAGATATCGTTCTGGTTATTCTAATGCAGATTTGGGCAGGATAAATGCACAGCAATTATTTACAAAAGCTTTGATAGAACATATGACCAGTGCAAATATTCTTCCTAAAGCTTTTTCCATATTGAATACTGCCAGCAAGTATGTGAAAACTAATATGGAACAGTCTGAGATAGCTTCTTATGCTTTAAGGTTAAAGCATATTGATTTAGATAATATAAAAATGTATGTTCTTCCTGGTGATGCAACATATATTGACAATGTATCCTATTATATCTGTGATGAAGTTGAATTAAAACAAATGATTGCAGATATAAATAAAGAGATAGGAATTCAAAAAAATGTTGGAGATAAAATAGAGAATTATGAAGATGAAAGAGACGGTACAGTTAGCGTAAATGATATTATGTAATTAGAATTATTAATTGTTTAAGTGGAGGGATATGCTTGGAGGATGTTTCAAAAATAAAAGTTGACATAATTACTGATACATTACAGGAAAAAAAGGCAAAAGATATTAAAGTTCTTGATATACGAGAGTTGTCTATTTTGAGTGATTATTTTATTATTGCTACAGGCACATCTACTACACATGTTCAATCTCTTTGTGAAAATATAGAAGAAAGAATGAGTAAAGAAGGTTATAACTTGCATCACAAAGAAGGTTTCAGAAGTGGTCGTTGGATTTTGATGGATTATTATGATGTAGTAGTTCATATATTTTGCGAAGATGAAAGGGATTTTTATAATCTGGAGAGGCTTTGGGTTGATGCGAAAACTGTAATGGTGGAATCATAGTTTTATGGTAATCTAATTCTATTGGTTATTTAGGTTGTTTTATTAATGGTTAAATGCATACAGTTGTGTTATGATAGGGAGGGTACTAATTGAAGAATAATATACATCCAATCTTAAAAGCAATGATACCTTTAGTAGAAGGTATTGCACAAACTTTCGGTAAGAATTGTGAAGTAGTCTTACACGATGTGAAGAATCCTCAAAACTCTATTTTATGTATATCTAATGGACATGTTACTGGTCGCGTAGAAGGAGGGCCAATGAGCGAATATGGGCTTCAAACCCTTAGAAAGGCACAATTCGATAAACATAATATTAATTACATGAAAAAGACGTCAGATGGAAGGATTCTCAAATCTTCTCTTATGTTTATTAAGGACGAGAAGGGAGAGCTAATAGGGTTTTTATGTATAAATATTGACATTTCGGAGATTACTGTAGTAAAGAATATTTTAAATGATATGTTTGGAATTGTGACCCCTGAGTCCTCAACAGAAAGTCAAGAAGAGAGTTTTGGCAGTACAATCAATGAAGTTCTAAGTAATATTGTAAATAAGACTTTAGATAAGTTTGGTAAACCCGTCGCTTTTATGTCTAAAGAAGATAAAGTGAGCATAGTAGAAGTTCTAGACGAGAAGGGTGTATTTTTAATAAAAGGTGCTGTTGATTATGTTGCAAAAGTTTTGTGTGTATCCAGATACACAATTTATAATTACTTAGATGAAATAAGAGTAAATGGATAAATGATTAGGAGGTAAAAGAATGGGAAAAGAAGTAATAAGTACAACTAATGCACCTGGAGCTATAGGGCCCTATTCACAAGGTATAAGATATGGCAATCTTTTATTTGTATCAGGACAAACTCCCTTAAATCCTCAAACAGGAAAAATTGTAGAAGGAGATGTTCAATCTCAGACAAGGCAATGTCTGGAGAATGTTAAAGCGATACTGGAAGCGGCAGGCACTAGTCTAGATAATGTATTAAAAACAACAGTTTTTATTAAAGACATGAACAGTTTTGGAAAAATCAACGAGATATATGCACAATACTTTACAAAAAATCAACCTGCCAGATCCTGTGTTGAAGCTGCTAGATTACCAATGGATGTTCTTGTAGAAATTGAGGTAATAGCATATATTGAATAAACTAATAAAAGAGGCCGATTACCATATACGGCCTCTTTTTCGATTCATAAATAGGGTTGGAGCTTCTTTTATCTTTCTTCTCTTCTTTTTTCTATAGCGGCTATACACCACTATGGTTCTCCATATAATATAAGCTAAAAATAGCCTCAGTAACCATCTGAGAATTGGATTAGATTTTTTATCAGGCACCAACAGTTCTTCTGCAGCTAATAAAGGAATCTTATCAATGATATGGCCTTCTATTGAGTAGCTGATGTATCCTAAAATCTGACCTTTACGTATTGGTTTTTCAATTTCATCTACAAGATTTAAGCTGGTTTCAATATTTGAAATTTCATCTTCAGAAATTGTAAGGTCAAAATCTCTGGAAGCCAATAGATTAATTTTTTCTTCAGTTTTTGGAATAGTAATGGTTGTAACTATCTGGTTTTCTGTTAAAAGTTTTTTATTGGTATAATTATTGAAACCATATTCAAAAAGTTCTATGGTATTGGTATACATGTTTGATGAGCTGTTTGTTGAATTTTCGTTCATTACTACAGATATAAGCTCCATATCATCTTTTAATGCACCAGCTACAAGATTATTTTTGGCTTTTGTTGTATAACCGGTTTTTATTCCTATTGCATAATCGTAACTGTAAGTTTTATTTATTTTCCAAATCAGCTTATTGCTGTTGGTTATGTAATCTCTTGCAGGTTGCTTATTGGTTTCTGGTATAGTGTAGTTGACAGTTGCTACAACTTCTCTAAACTTCGGTAATGTCATCGCATGTTTTGCAATTAAAGCAAGATCTCTTGCGGTAGTCACATGATTGTCGTCATGCAAACCATGGGGATTGACAAAATTAGTATCATTTGCACCTAATTCCTTGGCTCTTTTATTCATCAACTTTACGAATTCTTCTACTGACCCTGAAATATGTTCCGCAATTGCAATTGAAGCATCATTGGCGGACTCAAGCATCATTGCATATAAAAGCTGTTCAAGGGTTAATTGTTCCCCGGGTATAAGATATATCTGGCTGCTTCCTCTTTCAATCTGTGAAGGATTTGTTCCAATTGTTACTATATCATTTAAACTCCCCAGTTCTATACATAATATTCCTGTCATAATCTTAGTGGTGCTTGCAGGATATCTTTTTACATCACATTCTTTTTCATATAAGACTCTTCCAGTTTTTGAATCAATGAGAATAGCTGAAGGAGAAGAAATATCAGGTTCTGCCCATGTTGTGTAAAAGCTGCAAATAATTGCTATGACTACTGTTAACAATATGAACTTTTTACTCATTGCTGCCTCCAAATATAGTAATTGATAAGAATAGTATATCAAAAAATGATGGAAAATACATTATTTATAAAAAGAAAGAGTAGAAAAAAACAGGAAAAAAATTAATGGGTGTAGAACTATGTAATATCATATTCTGGGGGTGGAATAGTTATGAATACTAGAAAAGAAAAAATACTTTTTTGTATTATAATTATTCTATGTATGGCTCTACTAGGAACAATTTACAATAATTCACATAAGTCTTCAGAGATAATAATTGATGATGGTAATAAAAATGAAGAAACAGCAATCAATGATGGAAGCAATATTGAAGAGACATCTGTAATTGGAGTTCATATCAGCGGTGCTGTAAAAACTCCGGGATTTATATGGATAAAAGAAGGGACTAGATTGGGAGAAGCCCTGGAGTATGTAGGTGGAACCCTAGTAGATGCAGATTTAGATGCAGTAAATTTGTCAAAAAAACTGACGGATGAAGAAAAAGTTTATATACCGAAAATTGGAGAAGTAGAAAAATACTATAGTGCGGATTTAAGTAACGAGATTAATGCTTCTAAAAACTATAGCTCAAAAAGTGATAAAATAAACATAAATACAGCAGGTATAGCAGAATTAGATACTTTACCTGGAATAGGAGAAGCTTATGCAAAAAGAATTATTGAATACAGAGAATCTAATGGTTTTTTTAAGAGCATTGAAGAAATAAAGAATGTTTCAGGAATAGGAGAAAAAAGATATGAAGCGATAAAAGATTTGATTACAGTAAAATAGATGTGTTAAAATGTTTAATTGTAAAATAATGTATACATAATATAAATAATAAAGGAGATCAGTAAATGGATATTATGGATAAAAGGCTAACACAAATGACGGAAAGTTCTGGCTGAGCTGCTAAAATAGGTCCTGAGACCTTGGCGCAAGTATTGTGCCATTTACCAAAATTCAATGATGATAATCTATTGGTCGGTTTGGATAAATCAGATGATGCTGCTGTTTATAAAATAAACGAAGATACAGCGGTGATACTCACTATGGATTTTTTTACACCAGTAGTAGATGATCCCTATACGTATGGACAGATAGCGGCAGCTAATTCATTAAGCGATATATATGCTATGGGGGGAAAACCAGTTACAGCTATGAACATAGTATGTTTTCCAAATTGCCTACCAGTAGATATACTAGGCAAAATTTTAAGAGGAGGCGCTGACAAAGTATTGGAGGCAGGTGCAATTGTTGCTGGTGGCCATAGCGTTGAGGATAATGAGCCTAAATATGGGCTGTCAGTTATGGGATTGGTTCATCCTAACAAAGTGGTTACTAATTCAGGTTCAAAGCCTGGGGACATATTGATACTGACTAAACCTTTAGGTACGGGAATATTGAATACAGCTATAAAAGCAGATTTGATTGATAAAGAAACAATAGAAAAAGCTGTAGAAGTCATGGCTTACCTGAATAAAGACGCATGTGAAGCTATGCAGAAGATAGGAGTAAACAGTTGTACCGATATAACTGGATTTGGTCTATTAGGCCATGCTTTGGAAATGGCAGAAGGGAGCAATGTGACCATTGAATTATGGTCGGATTATATACCTATAATCACAGAAAGCATTGATTTAGCAAAAATGGGCATAATTCCAGGTGGTGCCTATAGAAATGCAGAACATGTGGAGAATAAAGTCATATTTAAAAATGATATAAAGCAGGAGATTAAAGATATATTATTTGATCCTCAAACTTCAGGGGGATTACTCATTTCCGTAAGCGAAGATAAATCTGAAGAACTGATGAAATTATTAAGGGAGAATAACAAAACAGATTCCAGTATTATTGGCAGGGTAAAAACTATGACCGATAAACCTTTAGAGGTAATATAGTAAATGGAGGATGACTATGCTTGATAAAAAAACTTTGCTAAGCAATATACCTTCTGTAGATGAACTGTTGAATGATGAAGGAATGAAAAATTTAATCCAATCTTATCCTAGACCTTTGCTTGTAGATTCAATAAGGAAATTTTTGAATAATTATAGGCAGACTATAATAAGTTCGAAAGATATAAGCGATCTCCACTTAGATAAAGAAGAAATAATACAGAAAATAAGCGGATTAATAAATAAGAGAATGAGTAAAAACCTTAGAAATGCTATAAATGCTACAGGTGTTGTGCTGCATACCAATTTAGGCAGAGCTTGTTTAAACCATGAAGTTATGGAAAGTATTATAAAAATATCATCCAGGTATTCGAACTTGGAATTTGATCTTGAAAAAGGGGTTAGAGGTTCTCGATATAATCATGTGGAAGAAATACTGAGATACCTTACCAAAGCTGAAGCGGCAATGGTAGTGAACAATAATGCAGCTGCAGTTATGCTGGTATTGAATACCATAGCTCAGGGAGGAGAAGTAATAGTTTCAAGAGGACAGCTTGTAGAGATAGGAGGTTCCTTCAGAATTCCTGATGTTATGATGCAAAGTGGGGCTAAACTTGTAGAAGTGGGCACTACCAACAAAACCCATTGGTGGGATTATGAAAGTGCTATAAATGATGACACAAAAGCTTTGATGAAGGTTCATACCAGCAATTATAGAATAATTGGATTTACTGAAGAAGTGTCTTCAGAAGAATTAGTAGCTTTAGGCCGAAAAAAGAATTTACCTGTTATTGAGGATTTAGGAAGCGGTATGTTCATTGACTTATCAAAATATGGACTTCCTTATGAGCCTACTGTTATGGAGGCAGTTGCTTCTGGTATGGATATTGTAACTTTTAGCGGAGATAAGATGTTAGGAGGACCTCAAGCCGGTATAATTGTTGGGAAAAAACAGTATATAGAACAGATGAAAAAGAATCCTTTAACAAGGGCTTTTAGAATAGATAAAATGACTCTTGCAGCTTTGGAAGGTACTTTAAGACTATACTATGATGAAGAAAAAGCCATAAAAGAAATACCTGTTCTGAGAATGCTAACAGAAGATAATAAGGAAATAAGAAGAAGAGCAGAGATATTGTATAATAGATTGGTAAAGACTATAGGGCATAGATGCGTCATTGCAATAGAAGATGATTATTCTGAGGTAGGCGGTGGTTCCATGCCCATGTATAAAATTCCAACGACTGTATTAAGTATTTTACCCGAAAATATTTCTGTCAATCAATTGGAAAATAAACTTAGAAATAATGAAACGCCTATTATAGTACGTATATATAAAGATAAAGTCCTTTTAGATATGAGAACCATATGGGAAGATGAGTTTGATATAATTGAAGATGCATTGACTAAAGTGTTGAAATAACCTATTGAAAGTGAGGTCTCAGCATTGAAGCATGTTATTATTGGAACAGCCGGACATATAGATCATGGTAAAACCACATTAATAAAGGCATTAACAGGAAAAGATACAGATAGATTGAAAGAAGAAAAGGATAGAGGAATATCAATTGAGCTTGGTTTTACTTATTTTGATCTTCCAAGCGGAAGAAGAGCAGGTATAATAGATGTTCCAGGTCATGAAAGATTTATTAAAAACATGTTGGCAGGTATTGGTGGCATAGATTTAGTTGTACTGGTTGTTGCTGCTGATGAAGGTGTAATGCCTCAAACAAAGGAGCATTTAAATATACTGTCATTGCTTAATATTAAAAACGGTATTATAGCCTTAACAAAAATAGATATGGTAGATGATGAATGGCTAGAAATGGTAACAGAACAGATTAAGGAAGATATAAAGGGTACTTTTCTAGAGAATGCTGCTATTATACCTGTATCGTCTATTTTCGGAAAAGGGTTAGACGTGTTGGCAAAGGCTATAGATGATATAACTGAGATTTTAGAACCTAGGGATACGGAGAAGCCTTTTAGGCTTCCTGTTGATAGGGTTTTTAGCATTGCTGGTTTTGGAACCATAGTTACAGGAACATTAATCTCAGGCAAAGTAAGCGAAGGGGATAAAGTAACTATTTATCCTAGAAGATTAGATGCTAGAATTCGAACCATTCAAGTCCATGATGAAAGTGTCAGCATGGCAGAAGCAGGACAGAGGGTTGCTATGAATCTGGCGGGAATAAAGATAGAAGAGATTGCAAGAGGAGATGTAGTGGCGGCTTTAGATTCAATGGAACCTACATATATGTTTGATGCTAAGTTGAAATTGCTAAAAGATGCAAAAAGAAGTATAAGCAATAGAGATAGGTTAAGGATTTATCATGGTTCAGCTGAAGTCTTTGGCAGAGTAGTGCTGCTGGACAGAGATGAGTTAATGCCAGGAGAAAGCGCTTTTGTTCAAATGAGGCTTGAAGAAGAAATTGCTTGTATGAAGGATGACAAATTTGTAATAAGGTTTTATTCACCTATGATAACAATAGGTGGAGGCACAGTATTAGATCCTAATCCTCCTAAAAGGAAGAGGTTTAGAGAAGATGTAATTGAAGAGCTTATTATTAAAGAAAAGGGAGATATTGAAGATGTAGTAGAGCAGCAACTTAATAAAATTAGCGAGTTATACCCCGATGTTACATTAATTGCCAAGTCTGTCGGTAATATTTCTATAGAGGAATGTAATGATATATTATTGAGACTAGAAGAGAAAAAGTCTATTAAATCTTTTAAGACAAAAGAAGGGACTTTTTTTGTACATCAACAATTTTTGGAGGATCTTGAGATTAAAGCTAAAATAGTTCTTGGTGATTTTCATAAAAAAAATCCTCTTAAAATAGGTATGTCTAAAGAAGAGCTGAGAACAAAAATAATACAATCTGCCAAGCAAAGAATATATGATGAGCTTTTAGATTATCTAAGTTCAAATCAAATAATAAAAATCAATGGCCAAATTGTATCTTTATGGGACTTTGAAATCAAGTTCACTCCAGAGCAAGAGAAACTTAAGAATCAAATATTGAATATATATGCTAAAAATAAATATGATCCACCAAAACCTAAAGAGTTGCCAGCGCTGTTAAGTGTTCAGGAAAAGGAAATAAATCAAATATTTGATGCTCTTATTACCGATGGGAAATTGATTAAGGTTGACCAAGAGAATGTTTTCTCAAAAGATGCTATTTCAGATGCCCAAAAAATTATGGTGGATTACCTTAAGAAAAACGGTTCCATACAACTTGGACAATTCAGGGATATGTTGGGAACTAGTAGAAAGTTTGCTATGGCTATTTTAGATTATTTTGATAAAAATAAAATAACTAAACGGATTGAAGATAAAAGAGTTTTATATAAGGATATATAATGAATAAAATAAGGCAGTAAATTTGATATGATACTTCCAAAGTAGACAGTCTAATTAATTAAAATTAGATTATCTGCTTGGAGGTATTTTTTATTAGATTTTTGTTGGGTTTTTGTTTGGCGGGAGTATGTGGGAATCGAACCCACCCAGGAAGCTACCAACTCCCCATACTGGTTTTGAAGACCAGAGGGCACACCAGCACCCATCTACCCCCAAAATACTTAATATGATTGCACTTTTACATTATAGCATTATATCAATATGTGTCAAGTTTTGTTGTTTAAAAAACAAAGCTAAATCAATAGTATTCTAGCCAAGTTTTAATATAAAAATTCTTAGTTTAGAATAAAATTATTCAAAATAAATATCACAATGGGTAATGTTACTAAAAACAAAAGTGTTGTAAAAAATACCGCTATAGAAGTAAAAACAGGTTCTGCATTGAATTTTTTAGCAAATATTGCATTAGTTGGACCAGAGGGTGTGGCTGCTAATATTACGCATAAAGAAGTTACTGTATTATTTATTCCAAGCCATTTTAGAATTATAGCTAAAGTCACAGGGATAAATAATAATTTTAAAAATGCAATAATCATTATTCTCCAGTCAAAAAGACTTTTAAGAGAATTAATATCAGCCATATAAGAACCTATAAGAATCATAGATATAGGTGTTGTCATATCTCCAATTGTATCTAAGGCTATAAGTAAAATTGATGGCATTTTTATTTTTATTAAAAAAAGAATTATTGTTAAAGCAGATACTACTGTACCTATATTTAATAATTGTTTAAAATTTGTGGAACCTTCTCGATTGATTATTAAAATACCATAGGTCCATAAAAATATATTGAAAATTAGATTTGCTATAGTTGTATATAATACTCCAATGGGGCCAAAAAATGCAACGGCAATAGGGAATCCCATGAATCCAACATTGGAGAATACTAATAGATTTTTATAAGTATCTGCAAGAGGCGATTTAAGCCTAAAAAGCTTTGCAGTTATATTTCCTAAAATTATTACAGCAAAATAAAGTGCAATTGTTATATAAAATATTTGGAGCATATTTGGTATTGTTTCTGAATCATACTCCAAATTTAATGATGCCAGCATTAAAGCGGGAAGTGTAATATTTAATAAAATGTTGGATAAAGATTGCTCGGTATTCTCATTGATGATTTTAAATTTTTTCCCTATCAATCCTACTGCCATTATTATAAAGAATATTAGGATTTGTTCCATTGCAATTTGTAGATTCATAATACACCTCGGACTTGTTATTAAGAATAACATTAATTAATATAACATACAATTTATTTAAGAGTCAATTTATATAAATGTAGGTGATACTGTGGAAGAAAAAGATTTAATTAAAAGTGAGGAGCATTGTGATCCTCTTTTAAATGACATAAGAGTTTTACTGGAAATATTAAACTCTCTTGTCAGTTCTTATAGGCTTTTAGTTGGTGCTGCGGATGAGTTTAATAAAATCACTCTAGCAAGTAAAAGTGATTTAGAGCATGCAATTAAAAGGGCTGATAATGTAGGTGATATTATTGATGTAATAGATGATAAGTTAAAAATGCTGATCAAAGCCCTAATCAAAAAAATAGAGTACAATTATAATAAAGATTTTAATAAAGAATTATAAGCTTCTTCAATTAAAAAATGCAGATTTTCTGCTTTGCCACCTCCTAAAGCAGTTTTTGGACTGCCTCCTCCTTTTCCATCAATTATAGGAAGGAAGGTTCTTAATAATGAATTCATATCGGTATCTATATCATCTGAACGGCTGAAAACTACTTGTGCATTTTCATTGGCCACTCCCAATAGGACAGCAGTTTTTTTATAAGAAGATATTTCATTAGCAAGGATTTTTATATCATCAAATTTTTTATCTGTATATATACCCTTTATAATTTTAAAGCCATTTATAGGTTTACAGTTGATATAAATTTCAGAGGCTTCATATTTCAAAAGTTCTATATTTTTTTTCAAGAGCTCTTTATTTAAATCTTTATTTTCACCAATGATTCTCTCAACTGCTTTTTCTAATTCATGATTTCTTACAGATAGCTTTGCACATAGGGATTGCTGAAGGAAATTTTTATTTCTATAATCATATAATGCTCTTTTCCCACATAAGAAATGAAATCTATAAGATGATTTCAATTTCTCCCATCTTATCACTTTAATAATTCCTACTTCTCCAGTGCTCATAACATGGGTTCCGCCACATGGATCATAATCGATATGACCTATTGAGACAATCCTTATATTATCTTTTACACTAGGTAGCTTTCTCAGTGGTAATTGTTTCAATTCTTCTTCACTTACTATTTTTGAAGTTATGGGTAAATTGCTATAAATTATATCATTTGCCATATCTTCTACTAGGACTAGATCGTCACCGTTAAAATCCATAATATCAATTTCTATGCTGACTGAGTTGTCACTTAAATGAAAACTATCTGTTCTACCGTTAAATAATTGAAGAAAACATAGAGACAGTATATGTTGTCCTGTATGCTGCTGCATAAAATCATATCTTCTATTCCAGTCTATTCTGCAATTCACTTTATTGGTGCTTATTTCACCATTTACTATATGTAATATTTGTTTGTTTTCTTCTAGGACGTGTATGACATTTTGTTCATTTATATAACCTGTATCAGAAGGCTGGCCGCCTCCTTCAGGATAAAAAGCAGTTTTGTCCAGTATCACTGCATATTTGTTTTTATAAGGAATACAGCGTATCACATTGGCATCAAATTCTTTTATATAAGGATCCATAAGATATAATCTTTCAGTCATATTTACCTCCAAAATTATACAATCTATTCATTAAATCGACTTATTATTCTTTAATCAGTTTATATAATATTTTGATACTTGTAAACATATATAAATATAGCAAAGTTGAATTTATTATGCAAAAAGGAGGGATGATATGTTTAGTGAAGCGATAATTATACCTGTAATAATCGCTATAATTGAGATTCTTAAAGGACTGGGACTACCTAAAAAATTTGCACCATTAGTTTCCTTGGTTTTAGGTATGTTATCTGGAATATTCTATCTTGATCATCCAGAATTGAAGGTCAGAATATTTCAAGGATTAATTTATGGACTTTCTGCAGCAGGATTATATTCAGGTGCAAAAAATACTTTGGAAGAAGTAAGGCATAGGAGAAAATATGTAAAATAATGGATAAATAAAAAACTTAAATATAGAAATAATAATAATGTGTAAACAATGCAACAGATGAAATTTTTGGAGGTGAACTGTATTGGATGAAGAAAACGTAAACAATGGTGAAACTACAAGAGGAACTGGTGGTAGTGCTATAGGATTTATTATAAGATTTGTAGTAGCAGCTGTTGTATTATTAGTTACATCTTGGTTGGTGCCGGGCTTTTCAATAAGGGGATTTTGGACTGCACTGATCGCTGCGCTGATTATCTCGGCAGTAGATTATTTAATAGGCAGACTTTTTAACTTTGATGCTGCACCCCTTGGCAGAGGCTTATCAGGATTTATTGTATCTGCGGCTATAATATATTTTACTCAATATTTTGTTGGCAACATGTCTGTATCTATTTGGGGTGCTTTGATAGGTGCCCTGGTAATTGGCTTGATAGATATGTTGTTGCCGACTAGGTTCATGTAAAACTGCCTATGGCAGTTTTTCTTTTTTATGTTATAATTTCCATAACAATATGGATAATTAGGAGTAAAAATAATGGACAAGCATTTGTTTTATATTGCAATATCAATATTTGCTGGACTGCTTTTCTCTTATTTCATAAAACCTGGGATGATAATTATACTGATAAATACGCTTTTAATAGCTTGTCTATTGTTTATTAATAGAAAGAGTGAATATAAATTTTTAATCATACTTGCTCTGATGTTTATTATAGGAACGGGAGATTATAAATTTCATGATTCCTTTGATAGTAAATTGTTGCCTTACGAAAATAAGGATATTGAAATTGATATGATTATATTAGGCGACGGTAATGTGAAAGGAAGTTATACTCTTTATAAAGCAGAAATGGTGGGGCTTTATGATGATGGCAAGTTTTATAACTATAGAGAAAAATTGATATTTAGAAACTATGGTAAGAATGTTTATGAAGCTGGGGATTTGGTAAAAGCCAGAGGACAAGCAGTCGGTTTTATCAATAAAAGGAATTTTGGAGACCTGGATTATAGTTTATATAATAAGAGTGTTGGGGTTTATAATCAATTTGTTTCAAGATATAATGAAAAAATAAAAGAATCAAAGAATTTTAGAACCATATTTTTATATAGAGCAAGAAAGAGGTTGCAAAACACAATCAATTTATCATTGCCTCAAGAAGAAGCAGCTTTTTTGAATGCTATTGTATTAGGTAATAAGGGTATGATGGATGAAGAAGAACTTACCAACTTTCAAAAGACTGGTTTATCTCACTTGCTATCAGTTTCTGGCTTGCATGTATCCATTATTGCGTTTGTATTATATCAATTCTTTTCATTCATAAAAATGGATAAAAAAGCGACCTGGTTATTTATGGGAGTAATATTATTGTATTATGTAATGGTAATAGGAAGCCCACCGCCTGCTGTAAGAGCTTTGATAATGAGCCTTGTAGTTGGCTATGGAAAATGTTTTAATAAAGAATACGATTTAATTGCCTCCGTTTCATTTGCAGCAATAATAATGCTTTTAGTAAATCCTATGCTTATACATAATCCAGGCTTTATTATATCATTTGGCTGTATTTATTCTATAGCTTTTTTATACAAACCGATGAATAAAATAACCAAAGGACTGCCTTTACCTAAATTTATAAAAGAGTCTATTACTTTGTCACTAGCAATACAGGTAGGTGTAGCTCCAATATTGATTTACTATTTTAATTACATATCTATAATCAATGTTATATTGAACATTTTCGCTATACCATTGGTGTTTCTAATCATCACCATTGCTTTTCCCGGAATAATTATTGGAACTTTATTACCTATAGTCTCAACCTATATTTTGGCAGCAGATTATTATATGATAAAAGTGTTGTTGAAGATAATAAGATATTCTGCGCAATTACCCTTTGCAGGTATTGCTATTCCTTCATTACCCATATATATCTATATGATATACTATGCTATGCTATATGGACTTATCTATACGAGAAACAAGATTGGCTATTTTGCATGGAAGTGGAGAGTACAGATTTACATAGCAATTGCCATGACTATAGCGGTAATAGGCATTAAATATATTACTGATGACGATTTGAGAATTGTTGTGTTAGATGTAGGGCAAGGGGATTCTATACTTATAACTACACCGAAAAGAAAAAACATATTGATAGACGGTGGAGGGTCTTCTTCTTCAGAAAGCTTTTATTATGATGTAGGTTCAAAAATCACAGTTCCCGCTTTAAGAAAGCTTGGAGTATGGCGTATTGATACTATAATATCTTCGCATATTCATGACGACCATCTGGAAGGGCTAATCAGGGTGGCTGAAGAATATAATATAAAAAATTTAGTATTGCCAAGAGTTCCATTTAAAAGCGAAAATCTAGATTTATTGGTAGATGTTTCAAAGAGAAAAGGTTCAAATATTTTTTATGTTAGCGAAGATGATAGACTAGTCTTGCAAAAGGATATATTTATGGAGGTTTTATTCCCTTCCAAAGAAATTTTAGTTGGAACAAACTCTGATGAGAACAATAATTCCATTGTTACTAAACTAAAATACAAAAATTTTACTATGATGTTTACAGGAGATATAGAAAAGGAAGCAGAGAGACGTCTAATAAATAAGGATATTGAATCAGTAGCTTTAAAAGTAGCCCATCATGGAAGTTCGACTTCATCAAGTAAAGAGTTTTTAAATAAAGTATCTCCTATAATATCAATCATATCAGTAGGGAATAATGTTTATGGACATCCTTCTAATGAAACAATAAAAAGTATTGAGGAAATAGGTTCGGAGATATATAGAACTGATATGAATGGAGCAGTAAAAATAGTTACTGATGGTATAAGAATAAAGGTAGCCACCGTAAGGTAGTAAGGTCTGAAACTATTTAAAAGGAGGACTCATATGTACAGAAGTTTTATAAATGACTTAAAGAATGAAGGTATTGGAAATTTGTATTTATTATACGGAAGCGAAAGATTTTTATTAGACAAAGCAGTGGAAGAGTTGAAAAATAAAGTTGTAGGTGGTTTCCCGGAAATAAATCTTACTGTATTCGAAGATGATACTCTGGATATAACCAATTTGGCTAATGCTTGCAATACCTTACCTTTTGGCAGCGATAGAAGATTAATATTGGTTAAGGATTATAAAGGGCTGGTTTCAAAGTCCAAAAAATCAGTAGAATCCATAGATGAAAATGGGAAAGAAGAAACCAGTAATCTTGATTTTATTTTTCAGTTGTCGAATTCAACCTGTTTAGTGTTTGTAAATCATGGAGATGTAGATGGAAGAAAAAGGTTGTTTAAGAGTATAAAAAAAGCGGGAAGAGTATATAAATTTGATAGGATTGATAGAGGGGAATTGATACAATGGATAAAAGGCCATTTTAAAAGAGTAGGTAAAAATATTAAACCTTCTGCTATAGAGTACTTTGCAGACAATATTGGATATTTAAATAAAAATTCGGAAGCTAATCTTTATCATGTTCAAAATGAGATAAATAAAGTTTTAGCTTATGCAAAGGACGATAGCATAGTTACCGAAGCACATTTAAAACAAATTATTAAAAGAGATATCGAGAAGGATATTTTTAAACTTATTGATGCTTGCTGGCAAAGAGATATTTCCAAAAGCCTTAGAATATATAACGAATTGCTACTATCAGGAGAATCATCATTTGGAATCTTGGCTATGATTTCAAAAGGTATTAAAAATTTAATTCAAATAAAAGAGCTAAGAATAAGAGGATTAACTGCAAAAGAGATATCTAAAACATCCCAAATACATGAATATACTGTTAAATTATATTTGAAACATGTTGATAAAATGAGCTTTGATATATTAGAAAATGCTTTTAACAAATGTATAAATTCTGAAATAAATGTTAAGACAGGCAAGATAAATGAGCGACTATCAATGGAAATGCTATTAACATCTCTGTTCTTTTAATCAATAAGATTGCAATGTATACAAAAAGCTAATACCCTGGCATTTTGCCAGGGTTATTATAATAAAATTACATTGCAGCCTTTAATTTATTTGAAAGTCTGGATTTCTTTCTAGCAGCTGTATTTTTGTGGATAGTACCTTTTGCAGCTGCTTTGTCTATTAAGCTAACAGCTTTTCTGTACAGGATCTGAGCCTCCTCGAGGTTCCCAGCCTTAATTGAATCTTCGAATTTTCTTATTGAAGTTTTCAAGGAGGATATAATCATTCTATTCCTACGAGTTTTGAATTCTGTAATTTTTATCCTTTTGATTGCGGATTTTATATTGGCCAAAATGTTCACCTCCTTCGAAATCGATTAACAAATGGTATTTTATCACACAGATTGTTAAAATGCAATACTTTGATAAAAGTATTGTGCTGCTGAATTATGCATATAATACAAAAAACTATTGATAATATTATTATGGCAATATTAAGAATAAAATACATGGAGGGAATAAAATGACAAGCATAAGAACTGATTTGGCTTTAGAAGCAACAGAGATATATGAAAGCAAAGAAGAAAAAAAAATACCGGGTGTTATTGTTGATAAGGATGGAGATGATGATATAAGAATAACCAGAGTAAGAATAGAAAATGAGACCAGCGCAAAAGTTTTAGGAAAGCCTATAGGCAACTATATAACCATTGAAGTTCCAAGGCTAAAAGAAAAAGATGTGGATTTGATGGAAGATGTTAGTAGGGTTTTGGCGAAAGAAATAATAAGCTTAGTTAGCTTAAACGATAAATCTGTAATATTGGTAGTAGGATTGGGTAATTGGAATATAACTCCTGACTCTTTAGGTCCTAAAGTTGTAGAGAAAATAATGGTAACAAGGCATATGACTGAATATTTACCAGAGCAAATTGATGAAAGTGTGCGATCAGTTTGCGCTTTATCTCCTGGTGTCCTTGGAATAACAGGCATTGAGACCAGTGAAATAATATTAGGCGTAGTGAAGCGAGTTAAACCTGATTTGGTCATAGCCATTGATGCATTAGCTTCTAGAAGACTAGAAAGGGTAAATACTACAATCCAGATTTCAGATACTGGAATAAATCCGGGTTCAGGGGTAGGCAACAACAGAAAAGAATTGAGCGAAAAAACTATCGGCGTACCTGTAATTGCTATTGGAGTGCCAACTGTTGTAGATGCAGCCACTATGGCTAATGACACAATAGATATGGTAATAGATAACCTAATAAAAGAAGCTGAAAAAGAAACCGGGTTTTATGAAATGTTAAAGAATATAAACAGAGAGGAAAAGATGGCACTCATAAATGAAGTATTGTCTCCTCATATAGGTACTCTGATGGTTACTCCAAAGGAAATCGATGGGTTTATTGAAGATATATCATATGTAGTAGCAGACGGTTTAAATATCTCTTTGCATCCAGGAATACATATGGATGATGTGCATAGATTTATTAATTGATTATAAATATTTTTAATCATAAAAGTAGTTGAATTGCATATAAGTTTAAATATATATTTATTTCTTTCAACAATGTAAAGCGGGGTGTAATGTTTGAATTTACAAAGGAGATATAAACAAAAAAGATTATATTATATAGTTTTGTTTATATGTCTAGCTTTATTAAGCTATTTATTTTTAGATAAAGGAATGCAAGATACGAAAGAAGTTTTTAGCTATTCAGATATATATGAAAATATAGAGAAAGAGGGTATGGATAATATTTTCATTTTTATATTGAATAGCACAATGCCCGCTTTAAAAGTTGCTTATGAAGAATATAAAGGTGTAGAGATGAGTGGCATTGATGAGTTTATCACTGACGAAATAGCGTCTTTGCCATCTAAGTTTCTGAAAAATCCTTTAAATTTTTTAAAGTTCAGTTACTCTGGTTTTACAGAAATAAATGAAGATGAATTGTTAGCTTCTCAAGCTATGGGTGAAGGTATACCAGATATTAAAAGCTTTTCAGATGTTCCCGAAGGTGATATATATTTCAGTGAAGAGGATGAGTATACTGCTGAAGAAGCCAAAAAAATTAATGATTTAGTGAATAATGATAGAAGCGGTGAAACGGTTGAAGAATATGCACCCAATATACCTTCACCCGATAAAGTTAAGCTTTCAAAAAATAGCCCTCAGATATTGATTTATCACAGTCATGCAACTGAAAGCTATATGCCTAATACTGCATCCAATTATCATACATTGTCGGAAAAATATAATGTGGTATCTGTGGGAAGCACACTGTCGAAAGTTTTGCAGGATAGATATAAATATAAGGTAATACATGACAAAACATATCATGATAAGGATTCCTATGCATATTCTTATTCAAATTCTTTGGTTACAATAAAAAAACAAACGAGCAAATATCCTTCTATCAAAGTGATACTTGATATACATAGAGATGCGTTTAAAGCAGAAGATGAAAGGGTAAGAGCAGCAAAGAAAAATGATTATACTGTAACCATAAATGGTAAAAAAGCTGCAAGGATAATGCTTGTCATAGGAAATAAAAACCCAAACTATTCCGAACTAGAGAAATTCGCTGCATATATTAAGAAGAAAATGGATACATTATATCCTGGACTTTATTTAAGGACAGAAAGAGCAAATGCTAAATATAATCAATATTTTAGCAATTATTCAATGCTTATTGAAATAGGGTGCATGCTCAACACAATAGAAGAAGCGCATTACTCGGCAGAATTAATGGGTAACGTTTTGGGAGAAGTATTAAATGAACTGCAGGAGTGAATAGATTGAGCCGTACAGAAGAGAAGCTTTTGAGAAAAAAGGAGAAAATGAGAAGATTAAAAAATATATGGCTGCTTGTATTATGCTTTATATTATTTTTATCTATGTTATATATAGCGGATGTCAGGACTTCAGAATTAGTGTCAAAAAAAGATGGAAGCCATGCTTTTTTACTAAACATAGAGAACAGTAGGTATTTAAGAATTGATATTGCTGGTGAAACTTATAGGTTTAATATAGAAAATCTAATTATATTTGCGAAGCAAATATTAGAGCGATTAAAAGAGGCTTTCAGGTTCATAATGGATACATTGGGCTCTTGAATCATTCAAATTATGAATGATTACAGGAGCCTAAATGATTTTTGTTATAATTACATATTATATGCTTTTATGGTAAAATGATATGTGCTATAATTTATAATATTTCATGATGTGGGACAAATCACTAAAGCATAAGGAGGAACCCCATATGACCAAGGATAGGCAAAAGTATATAAGAAATTTTTGTATAATTGCCCATATTGATCATGGTAAATCAACTCTTGCCGACAGATTGATAGAAAAAACAGGGATAATAGAACAAAGGAATATGGAATCTCAGATTCTTGATAATATGGATTTGGAAAGAGAAAGAGGAATTACCATAAAGTTAACTTCTGTAAGATTGAGTTATAAAGCAAAAGACGGAGAAGAGTATATTTTTAATCTTATAGATACACCTGGGCATGTAGATTTTACTTACGAGGTTTCAAGAAGTTTAGCAGCATGTGAAGGTGCCATTGTGATTGTAGATTCAACACAAGGGATTGAAGCTCAGACTTTAGCTAATATTTATTTAGCTCTGGATAACAATCTGGAATTATATCCAGTAATAAATAAAATTGACCTGCCTAGCGCAGATCCTGAGAGAGTAAAGAAAGAAATAGAAGATGTTATTGGACTTGATACGGAGAACGCTGCTTTGATATCTGCTAAGGAAGGCATAGGTATCGAGGAAGTCTTAGAAGGGATAATAAAATATATACCCCATCCTCAAGGAGATGAGGAAGCACCTCTCAAGGCTTTAATTTTTGACTCATTGTATGATAGCTATAAAGGTGTAATAGCCTATGTTAGGATATTTGATGGGGAAGTTAAACCTGGTACGATTATAAAAATGATGGCAAGCGGTGCAGAGTATGAAGTTATAGAGGTAGGAACATTAAGACCTGCCATGACTCCTTGCAGTCATTTGTCAGCAGGTGAAGTAGGATATATAACTGCAAGTATAAAAAATGTAAGGGATGTTCATGTTGGAGATACTATAACAGATGCCAAGAATCCCTGTCTAAATCCATTGCCGGGATATAGAAAAGTAACTCCTATGGTGTTTTGCGGAATATATCCTGCTGATGGAGCAGATTATAATAATCTGAGAGATGCTTTAGAGAAACTACAGCTCAATGATGCAGCACTATTGTTTGAACCTGAGACTTCAGCAGCTTTAGGATTTGGTTTCAGGTGTGGTTTTCTAGGCTTGCTTCATATGGAAGTGGTACAAGAAAGATTAGAGAGGGAATATAATATAGACTTGATTACAACAGCGCCAAGCGTAATATATCACGTAGTAAAAACCAATGGAGAAAAGGTTGAAGTATCTAATCCTACTAATATGCCATCGCCTCAAGAAATTGATCATATGGAAGAGCCTATTGTAGAAGCTTCCATAATGACACCGACTGAATACGTAGGTACAGTAATGGAGCTTTGCCAGAATAGAAGAGGGATATTTAAAGACATGAAGTATATAGAAGAAACCAGGGCAATGATAACATATGATTTACCTTTAAATGAAATCATATATGACTTCTTTGATGCTTTAAAATCAAGAACAAAGGGTTACGCATCCTTTGATTATGAATTTAAAGGTTATGCTAAATCTGATCTGATAAAGCTAGATATACTGCTGAACGGTGAAATCGTTGATGCATTATCTTTTATAGTTCATAGAGAAAAAGCCTATGCCAGAGGAAGAGCAATGGCTGAGAAGTTAAAGGAAGTAATACCGAGACAAATGTTTGAGATTCCGATACAAGCAGCTATAGGTCAAAAAATCATTGCAAGAGAAACAGTAAAAGCATTAAGAAAAGATGTACTGGCAAAATGTTATGGCGGTGATATTAGCAGAAAGAAAAAGCTTTTAGAAAAGCAAAAAGAGGGCAAAAAACGAATGAGACAAATAGGAAGTGTAGAATTACCTCAGGAAGCCTTCATGTCGGTATTAAAGCTTAATGATTAGGTGATGAAAATGAAGAGCATAGGTCTATATATTCACATACCTTTTTGTTGTAAAAAATGTTTATACTGTGATTTTAATTCTTATGAGAATAAAGAAATTTATGAAAAACAATATATCGATGCGCTGATAAAAGAATTGAATTATTATATAAATCAAGGAATCTATAGTTTTAAAACAGTTTTTATTGGTGGGGGTACCCCCACCATTATTAATCCTGAAAATATAGCGCGAATAATAGGTACAATAGAGAAGAATATAGAAAAGAATGCTGAGATAACTATTGAATGTAATCCGGATACGGTTGATGAGAGAAAAGTGGTGTTATATAAGACAATGGGCATAAATAGAGTAAGCATTGGCTTACAGGCCTGGCAGGATAATTTGCTAAAGACGTTAGGGAGAATTCATGATAGAAAAGATTTTATTGAAAGTTTAAATATGTTCAGAAAACATGGATTCACTAATATAAATGTGGATTTGATGTTCTCTCTTCCAAATCAAACCCTTGAGATGTGGGAGGAAACTCTGAATAATGTGTGTACTTTAGGAGTAGAACATGTATCTTGCTATAGCTTGATTGTAGAAGAAGGGACTCCTATATATCAATTAATAAGAACAGGAAAACTGAGGATACCAGATGATGAAACAGATAGAGAGATGTATAGCATGGCGAAGGAAATACTAGAAAGATATGGATTGAGACAATATGAGATTTCAAATTTTTCTAAAGTAGGTTTTCAGTGCATCCATAATTTAATATATTGGAATAATGAAGAGTATATTGGAGTTGGAGCTGGAAGCCATTCTAAAATCAATAAGATCAGATTTTGGAATTATCATAGCATAGAAGAGTATATAGTAAGTTTGAAAAATAATAAATTGCCAGTTGAAGATAGTGAAAATATCAGCTCTAAAGAAGAGTTTTGGGAGACTATAATATTAGGATTAAGGTTAAATATAGGTTTATCTATATCTGAGATAAATGAAAAATACAAAATCGATTTTATAGAACAATATAGAAATACTTTAAATAAACTTATCAGACATCAACTTATACAAGTTAGAGATAATAGGATAAGTCTTACTGATAAAGGAAGAGATATATCCAATAGAGTTTTTGTTGAATTTATGGATTAGGAATATTTTTTCAAAATACTATTGACAAAAAAAATTTACAATGATATTTTAAAAGCAGAATTAGCACTCAATGATTTAGAGTGCTAACAAAGGTGGTGAGTAATATGCCGTTAGGTAGAAGAAAACAGCTTATTTTACAAGCAATAATAGAAGACTATATTAAGACGGCAGAACCTGTGGGCTCAAGGACTGTATCCAAGAAATATCTGACAAATGTTAGTCCTGCAACTATCCGCAATGAGATGGCAGACCTTGAAGAAATGGGTTATATAGAGCAACCTCATACTTCTGCTGGAAGGGTACCTTCAGATAAAGGTTATAGATTGTATGTGGATGAACTCATGGATAAGAGAACTGTTAATAAACAGGAACATGAGTTTATTAGAAAAGAGTTTATGGAAGTTGTTGGGGAAATTGACATGCTTATAAAGCATGCTTCAAGAATCCTTTCAGCAATGACTAATTATGCATCCATTGCTATGGCCCCTCAGTTCAAAAGAACTTCCTTAAAACATTTACAGTTGATAAAAGTTGATAGCTATAATATATTGGCTGTCATTGTAACTGATGCAGGTATTATTAAAAACAGTATTTTCAGGACAGAGACTGATATTGAAGATGGAGTTCTTGAAAAGATTAATAAAATATTAAACCATAAACTTGTTGGTTTATCTATAGAAGAATTAGTTAATATGGATATTTCCCAGTTAGAAGTAGGGGCAGGACCAATTGGTGAATATGAACAAGTGTTCAGTAAGGTGTTACCGGAATTGCTTCAAGCTTTAAGATATTCAGAGAGGGTGGAGATATTCTCTGATGGAGCCGCCAACCTTCTTGATCTTCCTGAATATAATGATGTGCAAAAAGCAAAGAATTTTTTAAATGTATTGAATGAAAGCGAATTATTATATGATATATTAAATGATGTTTCAAATAATATATCTATAACAATTGGTAAAGAGAATAAAATACATCAATTAAAAGATTGCAGTTTAATCACTGCAACTTATAGTTACAATGGGAAAATAATAGGGTCAATTGGCGTATTGGGACCAACTAGAATGAAATATTCAAAAGTTATTTCTATAGTAGATTGTTTGACTAAAAACTTAAGTGATATATTAACAAAAATAGTTAAGTCATAGATCTTATTTATACAAAATAAAAAACTGATAGGTGGGCTGATAATGGAAAAAAAACAAGAAAAGGGTCTAAATAGCTTAGAAAAAAATGAATTGGAAAACCTGGATATAGGCGGGAGGAAGGATGAAAGTCAAGAAAGTAAAGTAGATGATGTAGAGATTAAAGAAAAAGATGAAGGAGTAGGTATAGAGGAGCTTAAGGGAGAGCTTCAGGCGAAGGAGCAAAAAATAAAGGAGCTTGAAAGCTTAATAGAAGAGCAAAAAGAAAGGCATCTAAGACTTCAAGCAGATTTTGACAATTATAGGAAAAGAGTTGCGAGAGAAAGGGAAAATGTTTTTAATACCGCTTTAGAAGATATAATGACACAACTTCTTCCAATAATAGATAATTTTGATAGAGCCTTGGATTCTTTTAAGTCTGGTAATTTAGAGCCAGAGTATTATGAAGGGCTTGAAATGATATACAAGGAATTTATTACAACATTAAATAAAAATGGATTGTCAGAAATTGAAGCATTAAATTGTACTTTTGATCCCAATATACATCATGCAGTTATGAAGGTTGATTCAGAAGGCGATGATGAAAATACGATAAAAGAAGTTTTCCAAAAAGGATATATGCTTAATAATAAGGTTATAAGGCCATCTATGGTAAAAGTGGCAGTTAAGAATTAAAATTGTTTAATCATGAGGAGGATGAACATAAATGGGAAAAGTTATTGGTATCGATTTGGGCACTACAAATTCATGTGTAGCAGTTATGGAAGGTGGTGAGCCTGTCGTAATACCTAATGCAGAAGGTAATAGGACAACTCCTTCTGTAGTTGGTTTCTCAAAAAATGGAGAAAGATTAGTAGGACAGGTAGCAAAAAGACAGGCTATAACAAATCCTGACAGAACTATACTATCGATAAAAAGAGAAATGGGTTCAAATTATAAGGTTAAAATAGATGATAAAAATTATACCCCACCAGAAATTTCTGCCATAATACTATCAAAGTTAAAACAAGACGCGGAAGCCTATTTAGGGGAGAAGGTAACACAAGCAGTAATCACTGTTCCAGCATATTTTAGTGATAGTCAAAGACAGGCTACAAAGGATGCAGGAAAAATTGCAGGTTTGGAAGTGCTCAGGATAATAAATGAGCCAACAGCTGCTTCGTTGGCCTATGGTTTGGAAAAGGAAGAAAACCAAAAAATATTGGTTTTTGACCTGGGCGGCGGGACTTTTGATGTATCCATACTTGAATTAGGAGACGGTGTTTTTGAAGTTTTGGCAACCAGTGGAAATAATAAACTAGGCGGAGATGATTTCGACAACAGAATAATAGATTATATGGCAGATGAATTCCAGAAGGAATATGGTATCGATTTGAGGAACGATAAGATGGCTATGCAGCGATTGAAGGAGGCTGCAGAAAAAGCTAAGATAGAACTTTCCAGTGTTCTTCAGACTAATATCAATTTACCATTTATAACAGCTGATGCCACGGGACCTAAGCATTTAGATATGAATTTAACTAGAGCCAAATTTGATGATTTGACCCATGATTTAGTTGAGGCTACTATGGAGCCTACTAGAAAAGCTTTGGCAGATGCAGGATTGACTGTAGATAAAATAAATAGAGTCATACTAGTAGGGGGTTCTACAAGAATACCTGCTGTTCAAGAAGCTGTTAAGAAGCTTACTGGCAAAGAACCCTATAAAGGAATAAATCCGGATGAGTGTGTTGCACTAGGTGCCGCAATTCAGGCTGCAGTGCTTACTGGGGAAGTAAAAGATGTACTGCTGCTAGATGTAACGCCTTTATCACTAGGCATCGAAACATTGGGAGGAGTATTTACTAAACTTATTGAAAGAAATACAACAATACCTACTAAAAAAAGTCAAATTTTCTCTACAGCTGCTGATGGGCAGACCAGTGTGGAAATCCACGTTCTTCAAGGTGAAAGAGAAATGGCTGCTTATAATAAGACCCTTGGCAGATTCCAACTTACTGGAATACCACCGGCTCCTAGGGGTGTACCTCAGATAGAGGTGACCTTTGATATAGACGCCAATGGTATAGTAAATGTATCTGCTAAGGATTTAGGAACAGGCAATGAACAAAAAGTTACTATAACCACAAGCTCTAATCTATCTGATGAAGAGATAGAAAGGGCTGTAAAAGATGCAGAAAAGTATGCAGCTGAGGATAAGAAGAGAAGAGAAGAAGTAGAAATAAGAAATCAAGCTGACAGTTTAGTATACCAAACAGAAAAAACCTTAAAGGATCTTGGAGATAAGTTAAGCCAGGAAGATAAGTCAAAAATTGAAGCAGAATTGAATAATTTGAAAGAAGCATTAAAGGGTACTGATACTGATAGGATTAAAGAAGCTTCAGAACAGCTTTCAAAGGTATTCTATGATATTTCTTCAAAGATTTATCAAGCAACAGGAGGACAAGGAGGACCTGATGCAGAGGGATTTGGAAGTCAAAATGATGATGGTACAATAAATGCTGATTATAAAGTTGATGAAGATAAGTAATATTTATCCCTCTGCAAGGTGGTGTTAACATGGCGACAAAAAGAGATTACTACGAAATTTTAGGTGTAGACAAGAATGCATCGGAAGATGAATTAAAAAGAGCTTATAGAAAACTAGCAAAGAAATATCACCCAGATCTTAATCCAGGAGATAAAGAGGCAGAAGCAAAATTTAAAGAAGTAAATGAAGCATATGAAGTATTAAGCGATAAAGAAAAAAGACAAAAATATGATCAGTTTGGTCATGCAGCTTTTGATCCAAGCGGGTTCGAAGGCGGAGGCTTTGGGGATTTTTCCGGATTCGGCGGCTTTGGCGATATAGGGGATATATTTGAGACCTTTTTTGGTGATGGAGGATTTGGCTTCTCTACTTTTTCAAGCCGAAGAAAATCAGGACCAAAAAGAGGTAGAGACATAAAATATGAGCTGGAAATAAATTTTGAAGAAGCGGCTTTTGGAGTGGAGAAGGAAATAAGTGTTACAAGAAACGAGGATTGCCCAACCTGTAATGGAACCGGAGCTAAAGACGGAAGTGGTTTGGAAACCTGTATGACCTGTGGAGGAACAGGAGAAGTTAGACATGTTCAGAGTTCACCACTTGGGAGAATTGTTAATGTTAGAACTTGTGAATCTTGTCGTGGTGAAGGTACAATAATCAAAAATCCATGTTCTAGCTGCCTTGGTAGAGGAATAATCAAGAAAACAAGAAAGATTACTATTAATATACCGGCAGGTGTAGATAATGGCTCTATTCTTACTTTAAGAGGCGAAGGAGAACCTGGAGAAAAAGGAGGGCCAAAGGGAGATTTATATGTATATCTTAGGGTGAAACCCCATAAGATATTCAAGAGAGAAGGTTTCGATATCTTTTGCGAGGTCCCAATTAGCTTTGTTAAAGCTGCTCTAGGTGGTAAAATTTCTGTTCCTACTCTTGAGGGAGAAATAGATTATGTTTTGGAAGAAGGTACTCAAACAGGTACTACTTTCAAATTGAAAGGAAAGGGAATAAAAAACTTAAAACGAAGCGGCAAAGGAGATTTGTATTTTACTGTAAAAATAGAAGTACCCAAAAAGCTAAATGAAAAACAAAAAGAGATCCTTAGACAGTTTGCTGATGCAAGCGGTGAAAATATTGTGGATTTAGGAAAATCCTTTTTTGGCAGAATGAAAGATGCTTTTGGTAAATAAACACTATACTAATAAGTAATAGGGATAAATTTGACTCTAAAAATAGCAGCCCTGTTGTAGACCAGGTGAATTGTCATACTGGTTATGTACATGGCTGCTAAATATTTTCAAAAGAAATCTTTATTATTGTAATATATGTATATATTGTAATATTAGTAACAATTATATATAATGTGATGAGTATGAAAATAATTAAAAAGAGGCGAAATCATGAATTATATAGAAGTTACTGTATTGACAACAACCGAAGCTAGTGAAGCTGTGTCTTATATATTAGAAGATGAAGGAGCTTCGGGAATTGCTATAGAAGATCCAAGTGATTTTGTTATAAATAATAAAAAGGAAGTAGACTGGGATTATGTTGAACCAGAGCTAATAGAGGCTATTGGCGATGATGTAAAAGTGAAGGGCTATTTTATTGAGAAATATTTTTCTGATGACCTGCTTCATCGTATTAAATCTAGAGTAGATTGTTTGACTCAACATGGCCTTGATAAAGGAAGAGGAGATATTCTTACCAAAGTCATGAAGGAAGAAGATTGGGCTACTTC
>JAAYMO010000057.1 GCA_012521375.1 Clostridiales bacterium | reverse complement strand
ATTTCTTATTTACTTCTATTCTTCATCTTTTAAGCCCTTTATAATTAATTCATCCAGTTTTTGGCTGAGTTTCAGCATCTCTTCGTTATTTATTTCTTTATCACTCTGGGCAACTTTTTGATTTAACTCATCCCTTAGTCTTTCTATTTCCTTAAGCAAATCCTTCAACTTTTTACTGCTTTGTTCTTCTTTAAATTTTTTTATTCTTTTCTCTTTGTATAAATCTGTATCTGTCATTTTTATAATATCCTCCACGGTCTTAACACAATCGCAGCATGCTATCCCTGCGCTTATTTTTATGTCTATGTTTTCTTCCTTCCCTCTTTTGCTGATGTTTTCTTTAATTCTTTTTATTACCTTATCTGCTGCGTCTTTTTGGGTACTTCCAATTAGTATAACAAATTTATCAGCGCCATACCTCACTGCAACATCCGACTCCCGGATGCTTTCTCTGATTGCTTGCCCGACAATCCGTACTGCCTTATCTCCAATTAGATGACCTTTCTTATCATTTAGGTATTTTAGATTGTCTATATCAATCATAATTAAAGATTTTTCCCGGGGCACAAGATGGTGTATAGTACCTTTTAGCAACTCCTCCCAGCAGTTTCTGTTGTACAATCCCGTTAATATATCCTTGCAAGCATACTTATATAATTGTTCATATGGCTGAATAAGAATCAAATAATACCCTTTTTTATCTAAGTCAATCGTACTAATATTTACAGTATGATATCTAATTCTATAACTAGCAACATCATCAGTAGGCAAATAATTAAATACATAAAAATCTTTTAGGTACTCTTTGGCAACATCCTTACTAATATTGCTGTAACAAATTTCAAATCTTTCATTAATTACTACACTTACCGTCCTCTCTAGTTTTATAATCTCCTTCATGGCACTTTCTCCAAAATATAATCCGTGTGCTTTATTAGAACATATAATTGCAAATGTTGGGCTAAACTTAAGGTGTTCTAATAAAGCACACAGGTGGTAAACATGAAATTAGTCCTAGAAAATAATAATCGAAATATCATCGGCCCTCGTCTGAGAACAGCACGGTTAAAAAACAACTTAACACAGCAACAATTGTCGGCTAAGTTGGAGACGTTGGCTGTGTATGTAGACAGGGCAAGTATAAGTAAAATTGAGCAGCAGAAGCGGATTGTAACTGATTACGAATTATTAGCCCTGTGCCAAATCCTTAAAGTTAGTCCTAATTGGTTGTTGGGGTTAGAAGAATAACTATAATGTTCTTTATTAGAACATTATAATATATGTTCTAACTTTTGTAAATCCGACAAGATAATTCATGTGCTGAAAAGGAGCCTGAAGGTTCCCTCGACTTTTATGCCTTTTTGTCCTCTTATCAATAGTTTGGGCTTTTTTTATTAATATAAAAGCACACCTTTCTTATAATAAAGCATTTGAAAGGTGTGCCTGTTTAGACTATATTTGTGGTGCTATATCTTAATTGCGAAAACAGGGGTAGGTATTATTTTCCCTTTGCAAACAGCGTCCATCGGATAGCAGTTTTAGCAGTGGTATCGTGTTCACATGTTGATACATCTACTTTGATGTAATAAGGTCTCAGATTAAACCTATATCCCTCGCTAACCAGAAACTCCGTTGCCTTTATGAGTGCTTTTACCGTCATATATGAAGCCTTAATCCCTATGCAGTCTATATGGACAATATAGCCTTTCAAAGCATACTCAATAATAGCCTCGGAAACTGAATAAATGTTGCTGGCACCCGACACTCTCAATACCTGTATATTCATGAAACAAAATCCCTCCTTAATGCTGGTTTCAAGCATTATAGGAAGGAATTTTCTATATTTTCAAGTTTAAATAGCAAATAAATGTTATTTTTCAAACAGTTAAAATATGTTTGTTGGCTCTTTTCAAACAGT